>JAUIHB010000058.1 GCA_030432465.1 Gammaproteobacteria bacterium | reverse complement strand
AAACGGTCTGATCAATACACTTAATTAATTAAGTTAACATTGTGTAATTTCATACCTATTTATTTAAAGACTTTCAAAATGCTGCAACATTTTTTGACGCATTTTAGTATCAGGTAGTCGCCCTTTTAATGCTTGCATATTATCTTTCATATGATGCACTTTAGAAGTTGCGGGAATGGCACAGGTCACCGCCGGATGTGAAATAATAAACTTAAGAAAAAACTGCCCCCATGATTGGCAGTCAATTTCATTTGCCCATTCAGGAAGCGCTTTACCTTTTACTAATTGAAACAGACGACCTTTTTCATAAGGCATGTTAACAATAACCGCGATACCTTTATCTTTTGCCAAAGGTAGTAATCGGTTCTCGGCGTCTCTCACTTTCATATTATAGTTGAGCTGGACAAAATCTAACGGTTGGCTTCGCATAATTTTTTCAAAATCTTCGTACTGGCTAATTCGCGATGTAGTGATCCCGGTGTAGCGAAGTTGTTTTTTCTGTTTCATTTCATTCAGTGTTGAAAGTTGAATCTCCCAATCACGTAAATTATGCACTTGCATTAAATCCATAGGTTGAACTCGCATGCGTTGCATCGTTTCTTGTATAGCCGCCAGCCCTTCTTGCTTACCGTACGTCCAGACTTTGCTTGCCGCAAATAGTTGTGGTGAGGGTTTTAATTCTGCAATGAGTTCTCCAAGCATAAGCTCAGAACGGCCATACATTGGTGATGAGTCAATTAATTTTCCACCATTTTCAAAGAAGGCTTGCAAAACTTGAATGAGGTTATCTTTTTGCTGACTTCCCTCAGGAATATTAAACGTTTGATAAGAACCCATGCCAATAGACGGGAGCAACTCGCCTGTAGATGGTATTTTACGAGTAATAATCTGAGTAAGACTTTCGCTGTTTTTTACTTTATTGGCAGCAAAAGCAAAAGAAGAAGCCCCCGCTAATACTGGGGATAAAGCCAATAGCTTTAAGAGTTCTCTCCGAGATGACATATATAAACTCCTTCGCACTTAAAAAGCATACTATATACCTTTTATGATAAAGGAGGCAATTTTCAAATGACAAAGGTTTTTATTTTTCTGTTAGAAAATCTTTCAAAGGGCACAATGCCTTCGGTTACATCTATTTGTAATAACCCACAATCCCTAAAGTGTACAGGAATAGTAGCCAATAAACTGGACAGAAAACCGTTATAAAAAACAGAAAAAATAATCAGTGAGGAACCTAGTTTCAAGATTCCTCGATAAGACTACAGTGCAGTAATATTTTCTGCCTGAGGCCCTTTTTGCCCGTCCGTAACAGTAAATTCAACTTTCTGGCCTTCTTTCAAAGTCTTAAAACCTGAACTAGAGATTGCACTAAAATGTGCAAAAACATCAGGGCCATTTTCCTGAGAAATAAAACCATAACCTTTTGATTCATTGAACCACTTTACAGTGCCACTAACAGTTGACATAACAGTTTCTACCTTTCTAACTAAATATTTTGCCTGCTAAATACTTTGCCTGAAAATCAGACGTTTTTAACGAAAGAAGTTTGGGGTACTAACAAGAAGAAAGCGAAACAAGTAAGACAAAACACCTGACTTCGTTTGCTGTCTCAGCTAAGTATTGTAACTCCTAACATCGCTGAGTATATCGCAAAAATATGACAGTGCCATTAATTTTTTCTGTCTAATCGATTGAAACATACGAAGGGATTATATTTTTTTAAGTTTTATCTCAAATAGAATAAATTACCTTTTATAAGGTTTCTAAGCAGGATAATTTAGAGAAAGTAAAATGAAATACAGACTTAATCAAAGTTTGTGGTGGGCTAATAGAAAGCACCCAAAACCTTTTTAGTAAATACAAAAAGACACTTCAAAAAAGATAAGATAATAGTTGAGAATTGTCACTAAAAGATTGGGGCTTGTGTTATTTAACAACCCTTATAAGTAAAGTTTTGGGGGAGGACTCCCCCTTTTTAACTAGATAGTCAGGTGATTAGACAACATAAATGTTGTCAACTTCCGTTCCAATAGCTTTATCAACTACGGTAAACTCGACGTGTTGACCAACCCTTAACGTTTCCAATCCAGAACTTTTGACTGCGTTCATATGCACGAAAACATTCGATCCGTTTTCTTGATAAATAAAACCGCCACCCTTAGATGCATCGAAAAAATCTACAATACCAGTAATTGTTGACATAATCTATCTCCTTTTTTCTAGCTAATTATATTTTGTTTAAAATTTTAACTTAAAAAATCAAAAGAGTTATTACTTGGTGAAGCGATAAAAAACACAAGATAAATAAGTTAATTAAAATTTATTATTTAACTCGATAATCCCTTCGCACATTTCTGAGTATAGCCTAAGAACACGGACTCATTTTATTTTCTAACTAAATAGTATGAATTGAGCATTTTTTTTCACTTTTTATCTCAAACAATAAAAGAAATATTTGATTTTGTTTACTCTCTAAACAAATTTTAATCTCACTTTAAATCAGCTAATGATAATAGTAATCTTTTCCCATAGAATACTTTCTCCAAAGCTTTTTATCTTCAACAAAAACATCTTCAAACAAAAAATTCAATTTTTTTAATACCGCTATTGATGCAACATTATTCTGCATGGTTCGTGCAACTATTTTCTCTAGGGAGTATTGCTCAAAACCTAGACGAAGTGTTTCTGTTGCGACTTTTGTAGCCACTCCACGTCCCCAGAATTTTCTGGCAATTCTAAAACCAATATCAACTTCTTGTGTTTTTTCTAAGTACCGCAAACCACAAAATCCAACATAAGATAAATCCACTTTACGGTAAACCGACCATCGACCAAAACCGTAATCAGTGTAATGATTATAATCAGCAATAAATTGTTGGGCTTGAGCAACGCTAGAAAATGGTTGATCACCTGTATATTGCATGACCTGTGGATCGAGGTTTAGTTCATAAAAACCAACAGCATCTTCAGTTGAGAACAAAGTTAAAACAAAGTCTTCCGTTTCACCTATTACCTTGCCAACCATATCATCACCTTGCACAAACCATTTTTCATACATCCCATTCCTTACATCTCCCCAACAAGCGTCTCTACAAAAATAATACCACGTGATTAACAAGTCTGATAATTTCACCAATAAAGGCTATCTAGCCACAAAATATAGCGAAAACATTGGATGCAATAAAACAAAGCGCTTATCATTCGCTTCTTAATACCGTTGAGATGCTCAACGCAAACTGTGAGGCTTCATGAACAACCCAGCAACCGATAGCATTTGGCTGCAAACTGTCAGCTTTAGTGAAAATAATCTGTTTCATCTAAGTATTGGTGATCTCGATATCCATTTATCACACCTTTCTCAGGAGTGGCAATTTCATCATCACTACCTAAACCGCGGGGAAACCCAGCAGGAAGACGAGATATTACTTGAGCAAATCAACGAGCTAAACACTGAAAATAAAGTGCTATCCCGATTTATTCATTCAGCAGACTGCAAGGAAATGATACTCAAACCCCGTATGGCTAATCGCAGCATTGTGGCTAAACCGCATAATCCTGTGTTTTTGCCCTGCAATCAGTCAATCACTATTTACGTTAGTACACCAATCTGGGTAGCATTTTATATCAATGGCTTTTCTTTTCCGCTGCTTGAACTCCCTACTTATTGTTTGTCGGATACTTGGTTTGGGCCCAAGCCACATATTGGTGAACTATGTTACGCAAGCCGCTTTAGTGGCAGGATTGACTTAACAGCTCTACCAAGACGCCCAAGCCGCATAATAACGCCAATCAGTATCAGTAATTTAGCATCCGATAACCTGAAATTAGAGAAAATTGCCATTCCCAGTGAATACCTATCGGTATATTTAAGCCAAAAAGGGGAGCTTTGGACACCAACTTTAAAGGTTATTCGAGAAAAAGAGCAAAAAAACACGCAAGTTGTTATCGATAAGGCTGTTCATCCCGCATTGCAGGACGCGCAACGTATCGCGGAGCCCAGAATTATCGATCAAAGTGGGCTACTATCAAAAACCTTGGATATGTTATTTTCTTAAAGGCGTTTATTTATGACTCTAACTAACATTACTTATGCTCTGCTGATGCTACTTTGTGGTTTTTTAGTCGCAAAATTGATTTCTGCAAGGGGCATTGCTTTTCTGGAAAAAAAATACCCTATCAAAAACGGATTAATTATTCGTCGTTTACTTTTCTATTTAATTTTAGTGCTCTTTGTTGTCATGGCCTTACACCAGATGGGTTTTCAGCTTGGCGTGTTGTTAGGTGCTGCAGGTATATTTTCAGTCGCTATCGGTTTCGCCTCAAAAACCTCTATGTCTAACGTTATCAGTGGATTGTTCTTACTCGGCGAAGGTGCATTTTCAGTTGGAGATACGATTAAAATAGGCAATACGGTTGGAGAGGTGATCAGTGTTGACTGGTTATCAGTAAAATTACGAACGCCAGACAATATGTATGTCAGGCTGCCTAATGAAACCATTATCGTTTCAGAAATGACTAATTTAACTCGCTTTAAAATTCGGCGATTTGACTTAAATATTAGCGTGGCTTACAAAGAAAACCTCCCTAAAGTAAAAGCATTATTGCTGGAATTGACCCGCAAAGATAACCAATGTCTGGAAGATCCTGAACCCATGATAGTGTATGAAGGATTTGGCGAGTCTGGTGTCAACATTCGATTAGCCGTTTGGGCAAAATCTGAGGAATTTTTAAAATTCAAAAGTCATATCACAGAAAAAGTTAAAGATGCGCTGGATGCGGCGGGTATTGAGATACCTTTCCCACACTTGAGTATTTATGCTGGCGAAAATACGGCACCAATTCCGTTTACGCTTGTCGAATCCGGTAAGAACGCTGGTGATAACCCTTTTGAGCGTTAATAGCTTATTCAAACTCTCACCAAGACAAGATTTAACAAAACCAGCTTTTGTATCCTTAGCAGGTTATAATCGCTGGAATAATCAGTTAAAAAATAATAGCTATTTTTTGTAATTAATTGGTATATATGAGCTTTACCCTAGGTGCACAATTAAACTCTCAATTATCATACTCCTCTCATTCTAGGGATTGGAGTCAAAAACATGCGAGAGTTTTTTGCTGGCTATTAATCATACTGTGCACCAGCCTATTTTCGGACATAACCCATGCACAAACAATAGACTCAGGTTCACCGATAAAAATACAGGGTGTTTCCTCTCAACTACTGGAAAATATTGAAATACACTTAGAGCTTCAGGATGGGAAAATTCCCTTGTCAGGTCTTGGCTTTCCCCGCTCCAATGAATATATCCTCAACAAAACAAATCAGGCCTTACAAGCATTAGGCTATTACCATCCACAAATTAACCTGAGTGGAAATTATACTGGGTGGCAGCTTAAAATTACTCCAGGTGAGCCAACTCGCTGGAAGAATGTTCAAATTGAAATAAGTGGGGAAGGGAAAGAAAATAAACAATTAAAACAGTTTTCAATTAATCATCCCTTTATATCGCAACAAGTTGTCAACCATAAAACTTATGGTCAATACAAAAAACAATTGCTCGCAACCGCTAACGAATATGGTTATCTCAATGCTCAATTCGTAAAAAGCCTGTTGGAAGTAGACAAGAAAAATAAGCAAGCCAATATTGTCTGGCTATTTGAAACAGGTACTCAGTTTCAACTAAATAGCATACAATTAAAGGGTTCCGCACTTTCTGACAATTTTTTACAGTATTACTTAAAAATTCAGCCCGGCGAGAATTATCAGCAATCTAAAATTATTGAAACTCAACAGGCTTTAAACCGCTCTGGATATTTTCAATCCATTGTTGTCACTCAAGATATTGATAAGAAAAAAAACTTAGTCGATATTGAGTTTAGTCTAAAAGATATTGATAAGTATGAATTAAAAACATCGATTGGATATGGGACTGATAGCAAACAAAGATTTGGAATCAGTTGGCGTGATAATCGGGTTAACGATGTTGGTGAAAACTACATTCTGAGTGCTGAGCACAGCAAAATTAAAGATGAAGTAAGCATTCAATATAATAAACCATTCAAAGAAATTAGCGCGGATTGGATTAATCAACTTAGTTATCGAATTAAGAATGATCAGCTAGGTAGAAGTAAACAGTCGCGTTATATTTCTAAGATACTCACCAAACATACACCACTTTGGTCAACTCAATGGTCATTAACCTTTGCTACCGAAGAAAATACTAATAACGAAGATATTAGCAGTTATCTAGAGTATTTGGTTCCTTCTTTTCAGGCAGATTATTACAGTGTTGAAGATCCTTTTGGTGCTGACAGTGGTTGGCGCTGGAAAGGTACTATTAACTTTAGTCACGAATCACTCAGTGATCCAGATATTGACTTTATACAATATCATCAACAAGCCAAAGTCATTTGGAAGTTAAGCGAAAACTGGCGATTTATGTTACGCAATGATATTGGTTACACTCACATGCCATTAGATGAATTTAATGCCAATATGCCAAGCGATTATCGTTTTTTAGCTGGGGGCGACGTCTCTGTTAGAGGCTTTAAATATCAAGCACTTGGTCCTGAATCAGAGAATGATAAAAAACTTGGTGGTAAACATTTGCTTACTGCAAGTGCTGAACTGGATTATCAGTTTGCAGAGAATTGGCGCTGGGCTATTTTTTCAGATCATGGTAATGCTTTCAATAATTGGAGTAATTATGAAATCAGACACTCATTAGGCACTGGGATCCGTTGGATAACACCAATTGGTTCACTAAGAATAGACGTTGCAAAAGGTCTGGATAAACAAGATGACTGGCGCTGGCATATTACTATAGGACCAGACTTGTAATGCGTTTGTCTAAACTTATCGCTTTAATTTTTGTTCTATTACTCTTTTTTGGGTTTAGTTTTTTTCTCTGGATTTATACCAGTGAATCAGGTTTAAATTGGGCATGGCAGCAGTCGCAAAGCTACATTCCCAAAGCACTTAAAATCAAAAAATTATCTGGAAGTTTAAATTCAAAAGTTTCGGCGTCACAAGTTCAGTGGCATAGCGAAGACTTAACTCTGCAACTCGATAAAGCGATTATACAATGTGATCTCAGTGCTTTATTTTTTAGCAAACTAAATTGCCCTTTAGTCTCTGTAAATGAATTCAATATCATTACTACAAAAACGCCGTTACCCCCCTCAGAAGAAGAGACTACGTCTTCAGCATTACCGGATCTACCAGATATCAGTTTGCCTCTAAAAATTCAGGTAGCTAAATTAAGTGTTAATAACTTAGTGATAAAGGAAAAGGTTAACCAGTCTGAAACCGAATCTGTAAGAATTAAAGCGATAAAAATTGCTGACTTCACTGCTAACAAAGAAAGTTTTTCAGTCAAACAATTAGCTTTAAACTTTCAGGAAAATCAGCTGAAACTATCTGGCCAGTTAAAAACCAAAAAGAACTGGCCACATAATTTAGTCGCTAGCTTAAGCAGTCCTGAAGTCAATATACAACTCACGACTCAAGGTGAAGCCAAACGCTCGGCAACACTTAATGTGAACGCTCAAACGCCATTCGATCTCACACTAAAAGGCCAATGGTTTTGGAAACAAGGGATTTACTTACGTGAAGGAACGCTATCGGCAAAACCACAAGAGATAGCACTGGGAGCGGAAAAAATTCAGCTTAAGCAATTTAATGGTTTAGTCAATCTTAATTGGCCTAAACTAGAACTGACAAATACGCTAAAGTTGAGCTATTTATCTTCACCTATATTGACGACAACATCTGCAATTCATATTGAAGATTTACTCCACTGGAATAGAAGCGCTTTGGCCACACTTGAGTCACAAGGAATACTAGAGCAAAGTTTTCTCAAAAAAGTCAATGATAAATTTTTACAAGCTGAATTTTTTGAATCTATAGATAAAAGCACCAGTCTCCCAGTCAATCTGAATGCAAAAATAAATATTAATAATGATATTGTTACGGTTAATAATGCCCTGTTCAATATTGCAGAGTTACAAGCACAAACTAATTTACAAACAAAGTTATCTCATTTAATTGACGAGCTAGTTATCGAAAGTCAGCTGACAACTAAAGCACCGCTTCAATTTGCAGGTATGTCACTCAAAAAATTAGCTAGTCAGTGGCGCCTAAAGACTGAAAAAGAAAAATTTCAATTAACCTCTAATGGGAAATTTTCGGAGCTTCAACTGCAAGAACAAACAATTGAAAATGTTAATTGGAATGTTCAATTAGCAAAGTTACTAGATGTAAAAATTACGGCCAAAAAAATTAGTATTGCTGATAAAACATTAAATGATTTTTCTGCCACAATAAAAGGCACACCAGAAAAGCACAAACTTAGTCTACAAGTTACACCACAAAATTTTGCACCTTTAGATATTTCCTTGCATGGTTCCTACACGTCAATGAATAATTCTGGTCAAGCAAAAACAGTTCAAGATGATAAAGCATGGTTCGTTAATAATTTATTAGCTAAATCTAGTATTAATCAGGCGCCTATCAGTATTACTGGTGAGGAACTCATAATTGGCAAACAAAAACAAACAGCCAGTGAAATTTGCCTGAAACATAAAGGCCAACTATGTATTAACGCAAAATATACTAATCAATTCTGGTTGGCAGAATTAGATATCGAAGCATTTGACTTACATCCTTTCAACCAGATAACACAGCAACTGGGGGTTGCATTGCCAATCAATATCACAGGGCTTTTAGAAGGTTATCTAAATGTAGAAGGTCAAAACAACCAGATTGAAAAAATGAAAGCAAACATTCAGTCAAATGAGTTAGTTATTCATAGAGAAGACTTGTTCGCGACTATTAACAATTTGTCTATCAAAACGAATAGTCAAAACAAAATACACTCTCTCACTGTAAGCTGGCAGTCTTTTGACAGCTATTTGCAAACAGGTAACTTCTATTCAAGCATTATAGGCAAAGATGGTACCACCACATTAATAGCGGATAGTCTTGATGATATAAAAATAACTACTCAGCAAAACGCCATTAACTGGAACTTACCCGGCTCACAATCCGAACAGTCATTCGACAATGCTGAATCCAGTTTGGATCAAGAAGGCTCAACAGAGATCACTGAAAATAGCGAAGCAGAAGAAGCTTTAGAAAAGCTGAAAAAAAATATATTAACTATTCCTGAGCTTCATTTAAGTTCACAATTAAAAAACAACCAGTTTTCAAATCGATTAAGCATTCAACTGTTAGAAGAAGACAAGGTTGAAAGCGATTTTTCAATAGCGTTACCGATTGAGGAAACCTCAAAAGTAAGTGGAAATGTTAGCTTATCGATTAATCAACTAAGTTGGTTAAAACAATGGTATTCCGACATTGATCTGCTACAAGGATACTGGAAGCAAGAGTTAACGATAAAAGGTAATTTAAATAAACCACTGATTACTGGCGAGGGAGAATTATTTGTTGAAAAGCTATCAATCCAAGAGCTTGGATTGGATATCAACGATAGCAAGTTACACATTGTTGGTGATAATAATCAAGTCAATGTCGACGGACTGTTAAAAAACAAAAATGGCGAACTAAAAGTTGAGGGTAATGCAAAACTGACTCCCAAAATTTCTGCTCACTTATCTGTCGAGGGTGAGAAAATTATTCTATTAGATTCAGTAGATAATAAAATTGTCGCCAGCCCCAATATTCAGGCGGAATATCAGGAAAATAAACTTGATGTTAGTGGAAAAATTCTCATCAACGAGGCTAAAGTAAAAATTACTGCCTTGCCCAAACAAGCTATCAGCGTGTCTGAGGATCAACGCATTGTTGGTAACAAATCTGCGGAACAAAATGAGTTTAATTATAATATTAGCCTAATACTGGAAACCGGTGATAAAGTGCATATTGATGGCTTTGGACTAACCAGTAGAGTTTCCGGAGAAGTCAAGGCAGAACTGGCTAGCCAAAAACCCACACGGGTTAATGGTCAACTTCATTTAATTGATGGGAAATTTGAAGCTTATAAACAAATACTTACTATCGAAGAGGGTCAATTACTTTTTTTAGGCCAACCAGAAAACCCAGGTATTCAATTTAAAGCGACTCGCCATATAGAAGATATAGAAGTAGGTGTAATTGCCAATGGCTCTGCCAATAATCCTAGACTGACACTTTTTTCACAACCATCTATGTCTGATCAAGACACTCTATCGTTATTATTAACAGGTAGAAAACTGGAGTCGATAAATGATGGGAAGCAAACTAATGCACTCGCTAATGCGGCAATAAATCTGGGGATCGAAGGAGCCAATAAAATTGCCCAGAAAATAGGAAGCACATTAGGAATAAAAGATTTAAGTTTATCCAGCAAAACAAAAGAAGATAGTACGCGCGTTGAACTAGGGGCGCAAATCAATGAAAAACTCAATGTTGGTTATGGTACGACCATTGATTCTGCCAATGAATTACAAGCTGGCTGGGTGATCAAGTATCAACTTACGCCATCATTTGCATTTGAAGCAATCAGTGGTGAAGAAAAAAGTGCCAATATCACTTACCGAAAAACCTTTAGTTCTGATGACGAAGAAACCGCGATATCAAATAAAGAGAAAAAACAGCAAGATTAGTTTTTAAGTTAATGTAAAGCAACACATAGATCTATTGGAAGCACTTTTTGCAATTTTTGTTGCATTGAAACCATTGTCGAACGAACATCGAGATATTGCTCAATCTCCTCATGATTTAATTCTAAATCATTCGCCAAATTGTCATCAATAGTTTCAATTTGTTTTTCCAAGCAATACATCGTCTGCTCAATTTCTTCAAATGTGAATAGTGGTAATTTAGCTATTTGACGGTTACGCATGATACGACTCTAACGGAGTTAAGGAACTAAATAATTAGAAAGCTTATTGGTTATTCCGTTAATCAATTAAGAGAGTTGTATTATGCCTCCTTTCTCTAATTGAGTCGATACTGGTTGCTAACATGTGTCGTCTTTTCATACGTATTATTGCTTAACACTCAAAAAAAATTTCAATATGAGATTGTTTTTTTTCTGCAACAAAAAGAAACAATTTTACCTCATAGATTTATCTCATTAACTAATTAAAATTAGGTTAAATTTTGCCAAGCATTAAACTATGTTCTACGCTAAGGAGGTATGATGTAAAATAGTACCTTCTAAACTCATAAAGTTGGATCAGACTTTTAAAGTTAACATTCAATTATATTGAGTTCATTACAGGAAAATTCATTCAATGAATAGTAATGGAATTATTTCATTCCGTGATGAAGAGCCTCTTCCGCCCGAAGATTTTTTATCCAATCGACTAAGAGTGTTAACGGTTGATGATGACCATGTTTTCCAGCGCTCAACATCTTTTGCTTTAACAGGCATAAAAATACTGGGTCGAGATATCGAATTAATTCAGGCTTATAGCTTTTCTGAAGCTTATGATTTGTTAGCACAAGATAATGATATTGCGATAGCTTTAATTGACGTTGTTATGGAAACGGAAGATGCTGGCTTACGTTTAGTAAAAGCGATTAGGGAATCCATCGGCAATAGTGAAGTTCGTTTAATTTTGGTCACAGGCCAACCCGGAACGGCTCCTGTTCATACAGTTATGCAATTACTTGATATTAATGATTACTGGACAAAGTCAGAGCTGACTAAAGAACGTTTACAAACGATTTTAACCACCAATACCCGCTCTTTTAGTCAGGTCAAAGAAATTGCTCAAGCTAAAGAATCTTTAGAGTCAATTGTCACTGCCAGTAGAACCCTTTATGCTGCACATGATTTGAAAACCTTAGCAAATCAATTAATGGAAGAAGTTAGTCGTATTTTCAATATTAACAATGATGGGCTGGTCTACGCTGAATTTGATACTAGCTTTCACCCAACAAACCGCCCAGACTTAATCATAGGCACAACTTCCAAGTTTATAACATTTATTAACCAGCCACTTCAGCATATTAAACCTGAGAAAATTCGCTACCGAATTGAAAAATGCCTGAGTCAAAAAAAATCTTACTATGAAAAATCTTTCATATGTCTTTATCTTCCAAAAACATTAGCTGGCTCTGACTATGTTTGTTATATGGAAAGTTCTCGGCAACTCAGTTCAACAGAGAAAAAACTCTTACAAGTATTTAGTATGAATATTTGTGGTTGTTTGAACAACGTGGCACTAATAAGTAGATTAGATAGACTCGCCTATGAAGATGAGTTTTTAGGACTGCCCAATAAGAATACTTTGCTAAAAAGTCTCAATCAAATTATTCAATCAGACTGCCGCGATGAGTATCAACTCATTATTATTGATATTGATAATTTTTCTAGTATTAATACAGTCATGGGAATTAATCAGGGTGATGCTTTACTAAGATTTATTGCTCATCGTTTGCGTCACTGTACTCACGAAGAAATTCTCGTTGCACGTATAAAAGACGATATTTTTGCACTTTTAGGCTCCGAAAAACTGATTTCTATCGACTCAGTAAAGCAGCTTTTTAAACGACTTAATCATTATGAAGATACGGTAAATACTATTAACTTTAGTAGTGTTACTTTTCCACTGTTTTTACCCGCAACATCAGCACAAAGCATACTGACACAAACCAGTATTGCTTTAAAGTCAGCAAAAAACAAAGGGATCAATCAGCACGTTATCTACCAGCCTGAAGATGACTCTAACACGGTTTATCGCTTCCAGTTGTTAAGAGCATTACAGCAAGCGATAGAAAGGAAAGAAATATTTATAGCCCTTCAACCACAAATCTGTTTAAAAACGGGTGCTATCAGTGGGGTTGAAGCACTTGCTCGATGGACTCTGAGCGATGGAACCAGAGTTTCCCCTGCTGAGTTCATCCCCTTAGCCGAAACAACAGGTTTGATATCACAATTAGGAAAGCAAATTATTGAGCAAAGCTGTGCCGCAGCTCGGGATTTATCAGCCATCGGTTACTCAACTTTAAAAGTCGGTATTAATCTGTCAATTCTTCAATTTGAACGTGATGATGTGGTGAGTTACTTATTGAGCTCAATTAAAAAACACGCAATATTACCGCAACAGATTGAAGTCGAAGTAACAGAATCTCTTGCCATGCAAAATTTCTCATCGATTTATGAACATTTTCAAACTCTCCGAGATTTAAAAATTCGTATCGCCATTGATGATTTTGGTACAGGTTTTTCATCGTTGGCATGCTTGAGCCAATTACCAGCAGATAGGCTGAAAATTGATAAGTCATTTATTGACAGGCTAACATTTGATAAACGTTCACATGCAGTAGTTAAAACAATTGTCGAGCTAGGTGAGCGATTTAATATGCAAACAATTGCAGAAGGGGTTGAAACATTAGAGCAACTCAATACTTTAAAAACTATGCAATGCCATGAAGTTCAAGGTTATTTCCACAGCAAACCGATGACTTTAAAGCAGTTGATTAAATGGTTAAAGAAAAATCACCCTATTCAACATCACTAGCTAGAAAAACCATGCGCACAATCAATTTTAAACGAACTTTAACCAAACTGTTTGTACCTTGGTTAGTTTTCATACTAGTCACCTCATTTTTAATTTATCAACAACTGTTACAAAGCCAAACTGAACCGTTAGAAAATTTATCTCGTATTACTATATCAAAAACGAGCAATACAATTTATAGCAGTGTCAGTAATGTTAAGAGAGATCTTATTTTTTTAGCTAATCATGAGAAAACTCAAAGAACAATACTATCACCAACCTTATCTAACAAAAATTCCTTGGCTGTATTTTTTCAAGCATTTAGTGAAGCATCTGGAGTTTACGGTCAAATTCGCTGGATCGATAATACAGGAATGGAACAATTGCGTATTAACTTGAAAGAACGTAAAGCTATTATTGTCGATCATGATTCTTTGCAGTCCAAAGCTAAGCGTTACTATTTCTTAGAAAGCTTGAAACTCAAAGAGGATGAATTTTATTTTTCTCCAATGGATCTTAATGTGGAATATAACGAAATAGAGATACCGTGGAAACCCGTATTACGTGCTGTAACACCAATATATCGAGACGATGGTACTAGAGCTGGTTTTATCGTACTTAATTATTTAACTAGTAACCTGTTAGAGACTTTAAGAGAAACCAGTAAAACAACTGACATCGATCTATTTTTAATTAATCAGCAAGGTTACTGGTTATTGTCCCCTCAAAGGAGTCATGAATGGGGATTTATGTTTAATAAGCGAGAGTTAAATATGGCTGTCACTTATCCATCAAGCTGGCGTCAAATCAATCAAACTGATGCAGGATTATTTATTGATAAAAATGGTATGTGGAATCATGAAAAAATAGCCTTAAGTAATGACAAACAGCATATGTTTCATTGGAAATTAGTCTCAAACTTATCTAAAGAAAAGTTAAATGTTATTTTTAATCGAGTTTTATTACAAACATTAGCAATTATGACAGCTTTTATTTTTCTGGCTTTTTTTGTTTGCCATAAAATAGCCAAAAGTGTTGTCCAGCTACAGTATACTAATCAAAATTTAAGACAAAAAAGTCAAGAACTCGCTCACTCAAAAAAAGAATTAGAAACATCACTAGAAATTCAGAAAGAAACACAAAATGAATTGGTTCAGGCCAGTAAGCTTTCTTCAATGGGTTTGATGGTTGCAGGCGTTGCTCATGAGCTAAATACGCCTATAGGCTCAATACAAGTCACTTTAACAAGCCTGAATGATGATTGTGATAAACTACAAAAAGCTTATTTAGAAGGATTGCGTGAGTCTGATGTTAAAAATTATCTGGCACGATACAAAGAAGGCTCAGCAATAATTCAAAGTAATTTAAGCCGTTCAGCAGAATTAGTTAAAAGTTTTAAACGTCTTGCCGTTGATCGAAAGTGTGAAGAACAAAGAGTTTTTCAACTCATTACTTTAATCGACGATTTAAACCGAGCAATCTGGTCACGGAATAATATTCTGAGTCAGCTTATCAATATTGATGTTTCTGAGGAAATAGAGATTGATAGCTATCCAGGAGCGCTTGGTCAAGTTATTGAAAATTTAGTCAGCAATGCTTTCCTGCATGGCCTTAATTCTCAGCCTAAAGGAACAATATCGATTAGTGCAGAAATAACCAACTCTTCCTTGCCACTTAAAATTCAAATAGAAGATAATGGTTGCGGTATATCCCAAGAAAATTTATCACAAATTTTTGAACCTTTTTTCACAACTCGCCGTGGAAATGGCGGTACAGGCCTTGGACTACACTTAGCTTACCAATTAACTCATCAAGTATTAAATGGAACATTAAGTCTTGAAAGCGAAATCAATAAAGGAACCATCTTCACGTTACAGTTACCACTACGCATTCAGACAAAAAATATGCAAGAAGAACAATAGTTAAGTTTAACGTTCAACAACACATGTAAAAGCATTATAATCGAACATTATACTTAATATAAAAAGGTTTTCAGTGTGGTAATTCGAAAGAAAAAATTACTCTCTTCAATGATTCTAGTTTCCAGTTTATTTTTTAGCCTACCTACATATGCAGAATTTGATTGGGCATCAGTAACATTGGATAACGATTTATTTTTAGGTAATGATAATGGATATACCAATGGATTATTTATTTCACTTTTTGAGATAGAAAATTCAAATAAAAGTATTAGTCCAAATTTTTTACTGGCTCCTTTAATCTGGAGTATGCCAGAAAGCTCTGATTTGGATGTAAGCTCCTACAGTATTGGTCAGTCAATCAATACTCCGGACGACATTGACGAAGGCAATGATATTGATGGATTACCCTACTCAGGCTTATTATCTTTTAACCATACCTACTTGACCAT
>JAUIHB010000057.1 GCA_030432465.1 Gammaproteobacteria bacterium | reverse complement strand
CAGATTATGGGGAGTGAATACGGTGCTTAATTTTCCATTAGAGCCTATGATCGAAGGAGGACTTATCGAACTTACTGCAGACTGGTTACAATCTCAGTTTCATGATCCTATTATCAAAGACGATAGAATGCTAACCGATTTAGCAAATCCTCAGATCCAAATTGATTTTAGACAAGACTTTGATAAATTTCGTTGGGGTATTGGTTATAGTGGTTATCAAGTAACTAAGAGTTATTATGTGGATGAATATGATTACTTAAAGATGAAGCCAAAGTGGCAAGGGTTTGTTGAAACATCATTATTTGAGCAACTAAAAATACGCTTTGAATTAAAAAACTGGGGTAAAGAGCGTCAATATCGTCAACGTTTGCTATATGATGATAATCGCGGTGGCGCCTTGGTACAGCGTGAAGAAACGAGTAGGTTGGTGGGCGAAAAAGTTAAGATTATTATCGCCGGTGAATTCTAGAAGACTAATGAGTTGCGGTTAAAGGCAACTCATTAATCTTATTAGTTTATAAAATAAACTTGAGAAAAATACTACTTCTATTCATACTTGTCATTAAGCGATTAATTACCAGCTGTTTACTCTACCTTAGTCAGGATAAAGCTTAGATCTTAATGGGGTTGGCTAATAGAGTTTGAATATCAGATAGCTGGCTAGTATTATAAACGTTAATATGATGAGTCATTCACATTCAAATATCGAACAATCAATATTAAAAGCAGAGGCTATTTGTCAAAGTGCGGGTGTCAAGCTAACTGCAAAACGAAAAAATGTATTAATAATATTGCTACATTCGGAAGTGCCGCTATCAGCTTATGATCTGGCTGAAGAGTATAGAGGGCATTTTAAAGAGTCTTTGCCAGCCATGTCTGTCTATAGAATGCTGGATTTTTTAACTCAGGAAAATCTTGCCCATAAATTAACCTCTACTAATAAATATATTGGTTGTTCACATATCACTTGTGATCATCAACATGAAATTCCGCAATTTTTAATTTGTGATAAATGCCAGAATGTCAGTGAAATTGGTGTAAAAAAAGATATTATTAAAGCGCTTAACCAGAGTGTTAAAAGAGTTAACTTCTCATTGAGCAGTCAGCAGTTAGAGTTACATGGAATGTGCGAAGCTTGTCAAAGTATAAAAAACAAAAAACAAGCTAAAAAAAATTAACAATATAGCGGCAATTATGCCCTTTATCATTGGTGAACTAATATGATCGATGCCAAAAAAATAGATGAGATAGCCAGTAAACTCAACGCAGCTATACCACCTGGCGCTAAAGCTTTTCAAGAAGATATGCACGCTCAATTTAAACAAATTTTACAAAGCATGTTGGCTAAAATGGATATTGTTACTCGTGAAGAGTTTGATGCTCAGGCTAAAGTTTTACTGAGAACGCGTGAAAAAATTGAAGCGTTGGAACAAATTGTTGCTAAATTAGAACAAAAAGATCATCAAAAATAGAGGGTTTAATGATTAAGCCTGTTTAGAGTTGAATAGTTTGTTATGTTTGTTGACAAACTGCTCAAACTCGTGAGTTGGCATTGGTTTAGCAAAATAATAACCTTGAATAAAATCGCATCCCATTGAAGTTAAATGAGAAAGTTGATTTTTGTCTTCTACCCCTTCTGCGACAACGCGGATCCCCAGCTTATGTGATAGATCGATAAGTGACTCAACAATTGCTGAGTCTCGTTGATCACTGACAAGATGGTCAATGAAGGCTTTGTCTATTTTCAGGATATCGGCAGGAAAGTTCTTCAAGTAACTAAGTGAAGAATAACCTTTACCAAAATCGTCCAGTGCTACTGAAATTCCAATATCCTTCAGCTCAGAAAGTAAGTGACTATTATGTTCAACGTGTTCAATCATAATATTTTCGGTCAGTTCGACTTCTAAATTGTTGGCGTCTAATGAGCTAGACTGCAGTGCGAGGTAAATATTTTCTTTTAAATTGCCTGCCTTAAAGTGTGAACCGGAAATATTCACTGAAAAACGCATCTGACCATATTTGTCAGTCATTCTTTTAGCGAGCTTGCATACTTGATTAATCACCCAACTTTCAACACCTGGCAGTAAACCAAGATCTTCTAATAAGGGAATAAAGGTGATAGGGGAAATAGTTCCATGAGTTGGATGATTCCAGCGTAATAGCGCTTCGGCTCCAACTAGTTGTTGTGTACTGGAACTAATTTGCGGTTGCAAGTGAATATCAAATTCACCATTTATCAGAGCACGTCTCAGGTTTTTTTCTAGCTCCAACTTAAGCTTCGTTTGTTGGTTGAGTTCATCAGTATAAAACTGAAATTGATTGAAGCCACATTCCTTTGCTTTATGTAATGTCATTTCTGCGTTTTTAAGTAAAGTTTCTGGACGTCGGCCGCATTCAGGGAAAGTGGCAATGCCTATGCTGGCCGAAAGGTATAATTCGTGCTCATTGACTTGGTATACCGATTGCATATTTTGTTGAATTTTTTCTGCAACCAAGGCTATGTTTTGACTGGGGCCTGTATTTTCAAGCAATATGGCGAACTCATCATTGCCTAAACGTGCGACGATATCGGTTTCGCGCACGACGTTTAATAACTTTTTAGCTGCTTGTTTTAATATCTGGTCACCGACTTCATGACCAAGAGAGTCGTTAACCAGTTTAAACTTATCTAAGTCAATATAAAGCACGGCAAATTGCATGTTACTGCGCTTGGCAAGTGTAATGGCGTGTTCCAAATGTTGATTAAGTAGGTAACGGTTAGCTAAGCCGGTTAATCGATCATGAGTTACAACATGAGCTAGTTTTGCTTCTGTTTTTTTGCGTCGGATAGCATGTTGAATGGCGTGACTTAAAAATAGCCCAGATAGTTCATTTCTGGGTAAACAATCATCAGCACCATGACTAATAGAGTTTTGATCAAGCTCTTTATCAAACTCGTCGGACAAAATGATAATAGGGGATGACTGTTCCAGAGCAATTAATTTTTCTAAAATATCTAATTTTGATTGGTCGTTAAGCGATGAAGAAACAATTAATACGTCGCTATTGAGCTGAATAATTTTCTCAGAATTAAAGCATGAGAAGTGCGTCGCCTGGTAATCTATAGTAGCGATATTTTGCAGTAAGCCTTGAATATTTAGAAAGTGTTCTGATTGACCTTCTAAAACTAATACTTTTACCATAATTGCCGCATCCTTCAGCGGAAGTTACTGCTCCAGACAACATTTTTTATATATAAAAGTAATTAAAACTAATTAGCTTATTTATAAAAGGTGATTGTCCTTGTTTGAACGTCTTGTTTGAACGTCTTGTTTGAACGATGTTTTAGCCGAGCATTCAAATATTTTTGTTAATGGAAGCCTATACCATCAAATAAGTATAGGCATAAAACTGAGAAATCACTGAGAAATTTTTCATCATAGAACAAGGAGTTTTAAAAGATTATTTATTTAAGGTAACGCTTGTAAATTAATCGATGCAGCCATTTTCCATAGGGAGGAAAGGCATATTTTGCTGAGTTAAATCGGCCTTTTTTGAAGAGTGCCTTTTTATGGGAAAAAGTCAGAAAACCTTCAATACCATGATAGCTACCCATGCCTGAAGAGCCGATGCCACCAAAGGGTAGATCATCTTGGGCCACATGGGAAACCGTATCGTTAATACAGACACCTCCTGCATGGGTATGACGCAATATTTGGTCTTGTAAACGTTGTTTGTGTGTAAACAAGTATAAAGCAAGTGGGCGTGTATGGTTATTTAAGGTTTGAATAGCTTGTTTTATATTGTTATAGGGAATTATTGGAAGCAACGGGCCAAAAATTTCTTGTTGCATTAACAACATGGAACTATTCACTTTGGTGATAAGTTGGAGAGGGAGCTGTCTAGGCTTTTGTGTGTTACTTTCAGCTAATGAGGTAATTTCCGCACCTTTTTGTTTTGCATCAGCTAACCATGACTGAATGCGTTCAAAATGTTGCTCGTTAATGATTGATGTATAGTCGCCATTACCTAAATCAGGGTACAGTTGATTAAATTTAGACTGTAAAGCACTAACCAAGTCATTTACTTTATCTTCTGGACACAAAACATAATCGGGGGCTACACAGGTTTGCCCTGCATTAAGACATTTACCATAAATAATTCTTTCTGCCGCAAATTCTGGAGTGACATCCGGGGCAATCAGCACAGGAGATTTTCCACCCAGTTCTAAAGTAACTGGCGTTAGGTTCTTAGCTGCAGCTGCCATGACTTTTTTGCCTATTGCGCTGGAGCCAGTAAACAAAAGATGGTCGAAAGGTAATTGTGAAAATTGATCAGCAACACTGGCATCTCCTTCGATCAAGCAGACTTCATCTGATGTAAAAGCTTCCTGAACAATTTCATTCATCACTCGATTACAATATGGGCTATATTCTGAAGGTTTGAGCATTGCGCGATTACCTGCGGCAAGCGCTGCAATCAGTGGAGCAAAGCAAAGATTAACGGGGTAATTCCAAGGTGCCATAATGCCGACAACACCGACAGGCTGGTACATAATGCGGCCTTTCGCAGGTTGAAAGAGCATGGATATTTTTCGTTTTTCTGAGCGCATCCAATGACGTAAATTACTCAGGGTATAATTGATATGGTTTATTGTGGGCAAAATATCTGCGAGTAAGCTTTCGTCAAAAGAGCGAGAACCAAAATCTGCTGATATTGCCTTTAATAGTTTTTCCTGATGATTGATAATGGCGCGTTTGAGCGCTTTTAATTGTTGTTTGCGAAGCTTCTCTTCTGGATAAGGACGCTCTTTACACGCACGCTGCTGTATTAAAAACTGTTCTCTGGCTTTGTTGATTTGCTGCCGATTAAAATTTAGCTGTATATCTGCAGTGTCTTGACTGAAATTTGTTGTCATGTGCCCTCACTCAAAAAGTGCTAAATCAATTTTTATTGCAACGGAGAATTTAATTAAGCGTAAATTGAATACGACCTAATTCTCCAAACGTGGCGTTATACTCTCCCAGTTGAGCGGGTATCATTTTACCCAGTGCACCTGTAATTAAAAGGTTACCTGCTGATAATTGATAACCTTGTTGCAATAAATGATTAATTAACCACTGGAGCGCTATCCATTGATCTCCCAACGCATCATTTGCTTGACCGGTTAATAGTACTTGTGGATCTTCAGGAGTACCATTGAGTGATGCTGGTAAGTGCGAAAGTTGCGTAGTAATTAGATTAATATCACTTAATTGAGATAGGGGGATTGGTGTTGCCATAATATACTGATGAGAAGCTAAATTAGCTGCAATCAGGTCGATACCTTTAATTTTTTGGGGTTGTTCATAACCCAAATCAGGTAGCTCAATCACTGCAACGACTGACTCAACAAATTTAGCTAACTGTTGCTTATCTTTAATCGGTGAAGTAATAGGTTTTGATAGAATAAATCCTATTTCTGTTTCAATCATGAGTTTTTGCGCATCGGACAGACGAATTTTTTTAGGATCTGCGACATTTCCACTGGTAAAGAGTACGCCTGACAGGGCTTGTGATACTTTAAATTTTTTTTGTCCAGCAGTTGAAGTCAGGCCAGCTTTGTAACCCGCTATTGGATCAGCTTTTTGCCGAAGTGACACATAAGCTTTTTGAACCTGATAAGCGGCTTCTTCAGTAATTGCTGAGGGATCACTTAAATTTGCCGAAATATGTGGCATTGGTTGCTTAGCCTGATAGGCTTGCATCAGCTTTGTTGAAAAATTTTCTGCAGCAAATGCTGAGGAAAAAGAAAAAAGCAGGTAGAATGCAATGATTACTTGTTTAAGCACTAGTTGTTTGGTCACTTTTTTATTATCCTTTTTCCAAATAGCTGATGAAATTAACGTTGGTTATCAATCAACAAAAATACAACAGACGAAAATATACCGAATCAAGTTATGGATGTCACACCTATTCTAGATGGTCTGAATAAGGCCCAGCGCGATGCAGTTACAGCAAATAATCAATCTGTATTGGTGTTAGCCGGTGCAGGCTCGGGTAAAACCCGTGTTCTGGTTCACCGTATTGCCTGGCTGATAGCCACTAAAAATTTAGCGCCGCATGCGATTATCGCGGTGACTTTTACTAACAAAGCCGCACATGAAATGAAGTCGCGCGTAGAAAATCTGCTCGGGCGGTCTGCAAATAATATGTGGATAGGTACTTTTCATGGCTTGGCTCATCGAATGCTGCGTGCACATGCCAGAGAAGCTGAGTTGCCGGAGACTTTTCAGATTTTAGACTCCGATGATCAATTGCGTGTTATAAAACGCGTGATGAAAGATATGAGTCTGGATGAAACTGAGTGGCCAGCAAGACAAGCACAGTGGTTTATTAATAAGCAAAAAGATGAGGGTCGGCGAGCCGCAGATATTCAGCATAATGGTGATTTATTTACCAGTGTACACACCAAAGTTTATTTTCAATATCAGCAAGCTTGTCAAACTGGTGGCCTGGTAGATTTTGCAGAGTTATTGTTAAAAGCTTATGAATTATTACGTGATAAAGAGCATTTACGAGAACATTATCAAAACCGCTTTCAGCACTTATTAGTGGATGAGTTTCAGGACACGAATGGTATTCAATATGCATGGCTCCGTTTGATGAGCGCTAGAAATTGTAACGTAACCATTGTTGGTGATGATGATCAGTCTATTTATGGCTGGCGTGGAGCAAAAATTGAAAATATTCAGCGTTTTGATCGTGAATACCAAGATACAAAAACCATTCGTCTGGAGCAAAATTACCGTTCCACAGGAACAATCCTAAAAGCAGCTAATGCCGTGATTGCTAATAATAGCGAACGAATGGGGAAAAATTTGTGGACTGATGATGGTGATGGCGATCCCATTTCTCTTTACGCGGCATTTAATGAGCAGGAAGAGGCCAGATTTATTGCTGCTAGAATTAGTGACTGGCAGGCACAAGGAAACTCTTATAAGGATTGTGCTATTTTATACCGCTCAAATGCGCAGTCACGTGTTTTAGAAGAGTTTTTATTACAACGCCAGATCCCTTATCGGATCTATGGCGGATTAAAGTTCTTTGAGCGGGCAGAAGTTAAAGATACTTTAGCGTATTTGCGTCTCATGTATAACCATCAAGATGATGCTGCATTTGAACGTGTGGTTAATACACCACCGCGAAGTTTAGGCCAAAAATCAGTGGAAAAAATCCGTGAGCGAGCACGCGCCGATAGCTCTACACTGTGGCAAGCAGCCCAATTGGTTGTCGAAGAAAAAGTACTGAGCCCTAAGGCCACGGCATCTCTGGCAAATTTTATTCAAATTATTATTACAGGATTTGAAGAGTTTCATGAGTTACCATTATCAGAACAAATACAATTAACTGTTGAGTCGAGCAACTTAATGGAAATGTATGCAAAAGAAAAAGGTGAGAAAGCGCTGGCACGCAAAGAAAACTTAGCTGAGCTGGCTGGTGCTGCGAGAGAGTTTGATGTGGATGATTATCCTGATCTGTCACCAATGACCGCATTTTTAGCGCACGCTTCCTTGGAAGCCGGTGATGCCCAGGCTGAGCAATATGAAGATTGTGTACAAATGATGACTCTGCACTCTGCAAAAGGCCTCGAATTCCCGGTTGTTTTTATTGCGGGTATGGAAGAACGTTTATTTCCCCATATGATGTCAATGGAAGAACCTGATAAGTTGGAAGAAGAAAGAAGGCTGGCTTATGTGGGGATCACCCGCGCGATGCAGAAACTTTACTTGCTATACGCCGAAAAGCGCCGTCTTTGGGGCAAAGACACCTATCCTTCGATATCACGCTTTATTCGGGAAATTCCAGCAGAGTTGAAAGAAGACATTCGTCTAAACTCTCAGTTATCACAGCCTGTTTTGGGTCAAAGTAGCGCGCCTCAACAGGTTGGCGATAGTGAGTTTTCGCTAGGTCAACAAGTGACACATCCTAAGTTTGGCAGCGGTATAATTTTGAATTACGAAGGTGAGGGCGCACAAGCCAGAGTTCAGATTAACTTTGATACGGTGGGAACTAAATGGTTAATGATGGCTTATGCGAAATTGAGTTAAGTTTTGGGTGTTATTTGAGCGAGAGATTCAACATATTTAAAAACTCCGTAAACGACTTTAGCCATAGCGTCATAATTTAAACGTTGGTAGGTATCAAATTGAGTGTGATAGGCTTTGTTTCGATAAAAAGCTGTATCGGTGACCATAATAGCCGGAAAACCGAATTCCCAATAATTTCTATGATCTGAAAAGTCAATGCCTGCAATATTTTTTGGGGCATTGATCGAATAAGCAGGTAGATCGGTGAAATGATTAATTGCCGATTTTAAACCTGTTGCATTATTTGACATCAGTAAGTCTACAATTGCGATGAAATTACCCTGACTAGGATAAAAAAGGTTAAGTAGCGGTATAGGATAATCTTGAGAGTTTGGTTCATTGGTGAAGTAGCCGATCATTTCTAAAGAGATCATTAGTTGTATATCGGTGTTTTGCAGAGATAAAGCATGCTTATAGCTACCCATGTTTGTGCTCGCAAAATGAGGGGGCTCTTCTAAACTGTAAGCGACGAGAATAACTTGAGTTTTTAGTTCTAAATCAGAAATTAGCTTGCCAAGTTCTATTAATCCCGCAACACCACTTGCATTGTCATCTGCGCCTGGAAAATTTGAATAAGCATCATAATGAGCACCAATAACAATACTTTTCTGACTTACAGGACCAAATTTTGCGATTACATTTTTATATTGTTTTCCCTGGACTTGAAAGTTCTGCAATGAGGTTTGTCGAGTATAATTTGAAAGCTGATTTTTAATATAATTGGCTGCAGTATTTAAGTTGGTTATTTCATGTTCATTTCTGGGAGTCGATTTTTGGCTGAGAAAGATAACATGTTCGCGTAATTTATTTGAATCGACTTGAGAACGGGTTAAATCTGGAAAGTTATCATCAAAGGTTGGTCGGGTGATGATGATACCTGTGATAAGTAGCAGTGTAGCCAGTATGATGATTATTTTTAGTATCGACTTAAAAAAACGGCGTAACATATGCTTACCCTTCCTATGATTAAAAAAACTAGGTCATTAAAGTGATTAACCGACTATCCTGTCTTCTGGGTTAATACTGGGTAGAAAAAAGCCAGTAAAGGAAGATAATCTAAGGAAAACCTTTATTACAGACAAAAAAAACCCTCAAAGATTCTTTGAGGGTATATCGGGTTTAGCTTGGGGAAACCAAACCCAAATTCCCGCATCGTAAGGAGGGGTTGCGGGAGACGTCTTCCACGTCTATTAGTTAAGACGTATTAACCTGGCAAAAGTTGCATTTATTTGAATCGATAAATGTAAATTTTTGTAATGCACTGATAAATAAGGGATTTATATTTTAAACTTAGCCATCATGCTTTCAAGTTTGGCAACAGGTTGAGCGAGTTGTTCGCTAGCAGAAGCCGTCTGTTTTACATTATTTTCAGCCGCTTTAGCTAATAGCGCTATTGCTGTTTAGGTTGCGCATATAGAGTTTCTGCTGGGTTGTATAAAATCCATGAGGCTAAAACGTATTTATCACTAGAAACAGGAATATGCCCTCTATGTGTATGGGTAAAGCCGCAGGGCGCTAAAACCAAACTGCCTTGAGTTGGCTTAATCTTGGCTTGCTGATAAAAAAATTCAGTTTCGCCACCTTCCTCTATATCATTTAAATAAATCAGCCAAAGTAGTACGCGATGAAGAGATTTTTGTGATGCCTCGGTCGGATGTGGATAATGCTCCGAATGCCAGTGATGGTAGCCACCTTGACCCTTTCTGTAATGTTGCATATTAATGTCATCTAAGCGATATATGGTACGAATTAAACTATCGATTTGGCTATTCGGAGCGTTAGTAACATCTTCGTGAGTGATGGTTCTTATTTCACCAGTTTTGGGATCTTGAATAGAAGGTGAGACGGCACCTGTAAGTATAAACGGATAAAGTTTGGCGTACTCTTGCGTCGCACGTAATAGTGTTTGGGATATTGTCTGGCTTTCCTGTTTCCAGTCTGGGTGCTGAGATATGAGCAAATCCATACTGTCTTTCTTGCTTTTATCGACGCCTGCGCCTGTTTGTCCAGGTGATTTTTCTGGGCTTTTTTTAAATTTCTTTATCAGATGTTGGCAAAATTCCGGCGCTAAAGCTTGTTTAAATTCGATAATAAAGTTTTGCATGCGATTCTCAAAAAAACAAAAATATGAAGAGTTTTATAAAATATTAACTACCGATTATGTTTTTGTTGGCTACAATTTGCAACCGCAAAATAATTTTGCTGTGATTGGATGTTTGTTCTATTTTACATTGGGTACTAAATCCCTCTAAAATGTGACTTATAGTTTTTATGCTGTCTCAATTACATATAGCGCTAATATACAATAAAAGGAATCGGTGTCATGCTAACCATTTTAGCAAAAATATTAAAAGCCCTTAATTCCGAACAAAGCCCTAATCAGTTGGCAGCCGCAATTTCTTTGGCTGCCATAATAGGTCTTACTCCACTATTCTCGTTACATAATGTTCTAATTTTACTGGTTGTATTGTGGTTTAGAGTCAACTTAACAATATTTTTAGTCTGTTGGCCTCTTTTTACAATTTTAGGTTTGGCTATTGCGCCACTTGCCCAATCGCTTGGTGCAGATATCTTGCAAACACCTCAACTTATACCTATGTGGGAAACTTTTTATAACACCTTAATTGGTCGCTGGAGTAATTTTTACTATACCGGAGTTATCGGCTCCTTAATGATTGCACTGGTTTTAGCAGTCGCTCTTTTTCCTATTTCAAAAATATTAATTGTTAACTATCGCGGAAAGTGGCTCGCCAAATTTGAACAGTACAAAGTGGTCAAATTATTAAAAGCTTCAAAAATTTGGCAAGTTTATCAGTCAGTATCTAATTAATAGTCAATAGAAGACAATAACTAGGAACGATAATATATGAAAATTATTCGCTGGTGGGGATTAGCCGCATTTATCATTTTAGGTGTTTTACTGGTACTTATCTGGTACTTATTAGCACCAAAATTAATTGCCAATGCGATTGAAGATATCGGTTCAGAAGCTGTTGGTGCGAAAGTTGAGGTTCGTGATGTTGAGCTCAATTTATTTCCTTTATCTGTAGCCCTTAATCATTTGACGGCTGCTGACCCAGATGAACCGATGCAAAACTTGTTTGAATCTCAAAAGATTAAATTCTCGATTGATAGCGAAACCTTATTATGGAAAAAAGTAGTTATTGACGAATTGGCGGTAACTGGTGTCAAAACAGGAACGCCAAGAACAAGCAGTGGAGCATTGCCGGGTGGCAGAAAAACAACTCAAATGGTACAGGAAGTTACAGATTTTAATGTGCCAGAAGTTACTCAAGAAGATATTCAAGCAATGGTCGAGAAGGCTGACTTGATAACGCTTAAGCGAGTAAAAAAATTAGATGAGACTCAGAGTAATATTAAGCAAGAGTGGGATACAGCATTAGATAAAGATGCATTTCAGGCGCGAGTGAATAAGCTTCAATCTGAATATGAGCGGTTAGCAAAACGCTTAGAAGAAAACAAACTTAACCTAATTAAAGACCGAAATGATTGGAAACAGCTTAAAAAAGATGTTGATGCTGAACGTAAAAGTATTAGCGCGTTATCGGACAAATTAAAACAAGATAAACAACTGATTAGTGAACAAATCAAATCAGTTAAAGAGGGGCCAAAGGATGATCTTAATGCTGTCATGTCGCGTTTTGGTTTGGGTAATGGTGTTGAAGGATTGGTTGATAAATATATTGGGCCTCAATACACACCATGGATATTGCGAGCACTTGATTTGGTTAAATCTTTCAAGAAAAGTAGTGATGTTGAAAAAACTGAAGAAGAAAAAGCTGCTGTTCAGGTAGGAGATAAAGTTTATTTCAAAGATGAAAAAATATTTCCTCAGCTATTAGTCAAAAAAATTAATATTCAAGGAGAAAATCAAGGTATCAGTTTAAGTGGGCAAGGTTTTAATCTAGGGTATTTACCTTGGCTTATTGGCCAACCAAGTCAATTGAAACTAGATTTTAATGGAAAAGGAAGTGCAAAAGTTAATTTAAAAAGTGATTGGCAGTCAGCTAATAGTATGCAAACACAACTTACTTCAAATATTAATAACTGGTCTTTAGAAAGTATGCAGTTTATGCAGACCAAAGAAGGTAGTTGGCTACTTAATTCGGGTACGCTTAATGCGCAACTAAATGGTAATATCACGTTAAAGGAAATTGATTTTTCTGCAACCTTCGAAATTGCTTCTCCAAAACTGGATGTTCCTCAAAATATTAGTGACTGGCAACAAACTTTAGCTAATAGTATTAATAATGAAAAAAGCATCAAACTTGTGTTAACAGCTACAGGTGCTTTAGAAAGCCCGAAAATTCGCGTGAGTTCAGGAATAGAGAATTTATTCAAACAAGCTATTGGTGAAAAAGTTAAACAAAAAGCAGAAAAACTTAAAGGCAAAGTTAAAGATAAAATTGCTGAAAAAGTTGGAGACTTAGGTGACTTAGATAAATTGTCCGGTGATTTCTCAAAGTGGCAAGAGCAAATCTCTAATAAAGATGATGTACTAAAAAATATTTTAGGAAAAATTAAGCTTTAATAAATAGACGGTTTATTTTTTGCTACGGAAAACTATAAAAACAGGTAACCAAGCATGCAGAACTCAGAATTTATTTCAGAGTGGAAAGTATTACAAAATCAATTTGATAGTTATGAAAAATTTTCGCTAATCATCAAGCTCGCTAGTATAGGGCTTTTGAGCACTGCTTTTTTAATCAACAATTTAAATTACTATACTTTCTTTTTACTGCTTGTTTTATGGTTGCAAGATGCCATATGGAAAACCTTTCAGTCTCGAATAGATAGCCGTTTACTAACAATTGAAAAGCAATTATTGAACTCAGCAGAGATTAGCAGTTTTGATGAGCAAGCTTTTCAATTTAACAGTCACTATTTAGAAAATAGACCATCAACTTTGGGGTTGATTATAGAATATGCTAAACAAGCGATCAGGCCGACAGTCGCCTTTCCTCATGTTTTTTTAGTTTTTATTTTAATTTTACGGATATTAGATTAATTTTTAATACTCAGTGAATAATCTAGATTTAAATGGGGTACATCTAGTGCCTTGATAAAAAATCATTAACTAAATCTTTGGCATAAGCTTCTACTTGATCGAGTATTTTAGAATCATTATTTTTATCTTGTCTTAATATACTAAGCTTTTCAATTAAATCGGGAAAACGTAATGTTGCTTTGGCGTCTGGATCAAAGAAATTTGCTTGCCGATAATTATTCCACTTTATAAGTTCTTGTGAGTTTAAACTGTGTAAAGCATTTCTTGCTCGATAGCGAAATAACATTTCAGCTAGTCGATTATCCTGAAAAGGAAACTCACTGGTTGCTAGTGATTGAAAGTCACTTTTTCTAATTTGTTGCATAAGATTCTTATCATTCGTTTGAAAAAATCCACCAGAATAAAGAGCACGGTCAGGATCACTGATGGGCTCAAAGTTTCTTGCCTGAAATACGCTAATAAGTTTACCTCGTATGCTCGCAATGTTAGATTTTATAATTTCGGCATTGTCTAGACAGTTTTGTAAATTGATATTAAGGCGTCGTTGGGATTGTTCATTTAAAACGCCGATAGGAGCAACAGCAGGGCATTTATTATAATGAACTTCTTTGATTGCAACACGCTGAACATCTTCAGGAAGTTCGTCTTGCTTGGTAAAAATACGTGTAGAGATCTCATCGGCAGTTAAGGTATTTAAATCAACTAATGGTTTGGTGAGATCTAAGCAAATTGCGCTATTTTTATTGGTTGGGTGTGCAATTAGTGGCAACATAACGGCACAGTAGTCGTGAGCTGAGCCTAACATACCAGAACAGTGAACAAATGGCGTTAAATTAATTAAATCAATTTCTGCCATGACGCGACGCTTATCTCGTAGCTCGAAAAGATACTCAAATAAACGTGGTTGTTTTTGTTTAACCAGATGTGCCATTGCGATTGTGGCATAAACATCTGCTAGAGCATCATGTGCATTAGTATGTTCGATATTATTGGCTTTTGAGAGTATTTCTAAACGGAATGAGGGTTTTCCATTTTCATCTAGAGGCCAGTTGATGCCTTCTGGACGCAAAGCATAAGTCATACGCATCATATCTAGAATATCCCAGCGAGAATTGCCATTTTGCCATTCTCGCGCGTAGGCATCATAAAAATTACGATATAACCCGAAACGCAACACTTCATCATCGAACCGAATATTGTTATATCCAACAGCACAAGTGTTTGCAGTACTAAGCTCTAAATGAATGTGCTTGAAAAATTCGTTCTCAGGTACGCCTTTTTCTAATGCTTGTTGAGGGGTAATTCCAGTAACTAAACAGGCTTCTGGGTGGGGTAAAAAATCATTGGCTGGTTGACAAAAAAGATTGACAGGCTCATCAATTATATTGAAATCGTAATCTGTACGAATACCTGCAAATTGCGATGGTCTGTCTTGGCTTGGGTTAACACCAAAAGTTTCAAAATCAAACCAGAAAAATGAATGGCTCATTACCTGTCTCTTTCGTAAAGGATAAGTTATTAACTAAATAACTACGTTAACTGTGTTTCTCTATTAAGTCAAAAAATAGGCAGGCTCTTTTAAATGATAATACGAGGAGAGCTATTCGGGACAGATAGTTACTTTTTGCTCAATGACTCGCCAAAGTTCTTTACGCTTGCGAAAAATGACATAAATGGTGCCACAGTCATTGGTAAAATGCTTTGCTTCGTTTTTGGGAGGTATGCATAAGCCTAGATAATTTTCTTTTGCAGCAAACCAAAGCGGTGTTTGATTAGGTAATACCGCAAATTTTTGCTTTTCTAGTAATTCTTGTTTCTGCTGTTGTGGGAGCTGAGTGACTTCCCAGGTTTCTTGTATAAAGCCAGGACAAAATTTAAAGGGTACAGCTTGTGGGATTTGCCGAGGTCGATTGACACAACTCACTAACAGGCTAAATGTTAAAAGTACTAGGATATACTTCATACAATCCTTTATTGACTACTCGAAAATAGAATCATTTGATTTAAACTGTAGTTTTGCGTTGAGTTTTTGACTTGAATGCAAGCATACCTATTTTAAAGTTAACCTGCCAGAAAAGTAATAAAAATTTTAAATTTCTTAGTAAGGGGTTGAAGTTCAACTGTGCGAAAAGTTACTCTAAAAGGGATTATTAAACTCATGGTATCCATAATGAACCTGAATTTCCACGCTATGGATGTAGCGAGTCGCTTTACGACTCATGTAATGTGTTAAGTCGTGGACACCTACGCCTAATTGCTGTGCAATAAAACTAACCACAACAAAGAGGACATTTGTTATGTCTGGCAGAGTGTACCTAAAAACCTGACTGTGGTGGCTGTAAAGCAAAGCCTAACCGATTGTATTCACCACTTCGTTTATTGATGAGAGTCAACGCAGTGTTATCCAAGTGAAAATAGCGGGCAAGCTGTGTCTCATTGGCAGCAAAAGAGAAGCGCCATATTGGCTTTTTTGCTCCTCGGTGAGAAATTCAATCGGCATATCAATTCTTAGGGTCAACGAAAGCTATCAGTTAATCGCCGTATCCGTAGTTTGCTTAGGCAATGCAAGTGATATCAAAGCTGCGATAGATAAAAAAGCTGATGACACCCACAAGCAACCTTCCAATCCAGCAACTTGGTACAGCCATCCTGAAAGTACAGTGCCAATTAGTCTGCCCATTGCATTGGC
>JAUIHB010000056.1 GCA_030432465.1 Gammaproteobacteria bacterium | reverse complement strand
CGTCCGCATAACTGACGATCAAGTAACTGTGCAGTGACGAATTAATGGCAAATACAGCACCAAAAATTAATAGCCCGGTAATCAATGAAGCTTGAATATAAAGGTCGAAATGTAATGCCAAAGCAATGCAAGCAGGAATGAGAGCAAGGTAACTAGCCCATAAAAGTGCATCATGACCAGTGGGAACTTTACCTAGCTTGTTTCTTGTAAGACGTGGCGCAACAGATTGAACAATGCCATAGCCAATAACCCAGCTCGCCATAAAGCCGCCAACCCACCATCCCAATTGAATGTTACTGCCAGAAAAACAGGTAATGCCACAACAAACCAAACATCCCTGGCACCAAATAAAAACAGGCGAGCTGCTGATAAAATATTAATCGCACGGCTTTTAGAAAATATTTCTTTAAATTTTGGTTTCGAATTGGCTTTACCTAAATCCTTTTTGAGTACCTTTAAACTAAACAACCACACTAATGCTAATAGTGCTGTCATGAGGATTATTGCACCGCGAAATTCTAGTAATGTGAGTAACAAACCACCAAGAAAAAAGCCAATGCCTTTAAGCGCATTTTTGGAACCGGTAAGAATCGCGACCCAATGATAGAGTTTGTTATTTTTGCCTTCAGGCACAAGTAATTTAATTGAACTTTTTGCGCTCATTTTGTTTAAATCTTTTGCAATACCCGATAACGCTTGAGCAATCATGACATAAACAACACTTAACATTTCAGCGGGTACAATCAGCATTGCAAGCGCAGCAATTTGCATCCCTAAGCCAATATTCATGGTTTTATTTAAGCCCAGACGAGCACCTAACCAGCCGCCCACCAAATTAGTGATTACACCGAAGATTTCATAAAACAAGAACAACATGGCTATTTCCAGTGGGCTGTAACCCAGTCCATGAAAATGCAAAACCACCAGCATACGAAGTGCACCATCGGTTAAGGTAAATGCCCAGTAATTACCGGTGATCAGTAAATATTGTTTTATTTGCGGTGATAAGGTTTTTAACGATAACTCGCCCATCTAAAACTATTCCTTGTCAGCCTTTCCAACCAAGCGAACAAGCTCAGCAGTACGATTGGCATAACCCCATTCGTTGTCATACCATACATAAAGTTTCACTTGAGTATTATTCACGACCATAGTTGAGAGCGCATCGATAATGCAGGAGCGCGGATCGGTTTTATAATCAATAGAAACGAGTGGTAGTTCTTCAAACCCCATGATGTTTTTTAACTCATTGTTTGCTGCCTGTTTAAGCAGATCATTAACCTCTTCAATACTGGTATTTCGATCGACTTCAAATACACAATCAGTAATCGATGCATTAGCTAAAGGCACTCGTATTGCGTGACCATTCAGTTTTCCTTTGAGCTCCGGAAAGATATGGGTAATTGCTGTTGCTGAGCCAGTCGTCGTTGGAATTAAACTCATGCCACAAGCTCTTGCCCGGCGTAAATCTTTGTGAGGCGCATCAAGTATGGTTTGAGTATTGGTCAGATCGTGAATCGTTGTCATAGAGCCATGCTTAATACCGATTTTTTCATGAATGACTTTAACCACTGGCGCCAGACAATTTGTTGTGCAAGAAGCCGCGGTTACAATTTGGTGAATATTCTTATCGTATAAATTCTCATTAACACCCATAACAATATTTAATACACCTTCTTCTTTTACCGGAGCAGTAACTACAACTCGTTTTACACCTTGATCTAAATAAGCATTCAATAACGCTTTAGTTTTTATTTTTCCTGACGCTTCAATAACAACATCACACTTAGACCAATCAGTCTTCTGGGTTGTTTTGTTCTGAGTGCAAGGGATCGCTTTGCCATTAATAACAATCGAACTTTTGTCATGAGCCGCATTGTGGTGCCAACGACCATGGACGGAATCAAAATTCAACAAATGAGCGAGTGTTTCAGCATTACCTGCGGGATCGTTAATATGAACAATTTCAATATCATCCCAATCAAATGCTGCTCGCATAGTTAATCTTCCCATTCGACCAAAACCGTTAATCCCAATTTTAATTTTCATTCAGGTGTCCTCGTTATTTATAAATAAGCGTTAAAGTAATCAAGTTGTAGAGATTGATTTTATGGCTTAGGACGTAATTTTTGTACTTCAGTTAAAGCTTTATCGCCAGACCAGCCAAAGTCTAGAAGTATAAGTCCTATAGCCAAACCTGTGCGACCAAAGCCGCCTTTACAATGAACGGCAATGGTGCCTTTATTGTTAATTATGTTTAATATATTAGCCTTATTGGCTTGCCATTGAGGCTCAAAAACTTGATTCGGAACGGCATCATCAGGCATAGGCAGTTGCACTCATGTAATGCCTTGTCTAGCACAAACACTTGGCAATAACCCTGCGTTATTTTTGGCTATCTCTTCATCAAACATTAAGATTACTAGCATTTGAGTTCCAGCTTGTTGTAACTGTGAGACAGCATTCTCAGGACTGGTTTCTTTTGTACTAGGGCATGGCGTAAAGAGATGTTGAGCGCCATTATCCAAAGTTAAAATATCAGAAGAGTGTACTTTCATTATTAAATTCCAATATTAAATAGTTTTTATTTAAACCAGTGTTGAGTTCGATTTATCAATGCGACCAACGAGAGCATGACAGGGACTTCGACAAGTACACCAACGACGGCTGCGAGCGCAGCACCAGAATGTAAACCAAAAAGCGAAATAGCAACTGCGACAGCCAACTCAAAGAAGTTTGATGTACCTATTAAGCAAGCGGGCGCGGCTATATTGTGCGGCAGCTTGATCCATTTTGCGGCTAGATAGGCAATGATAAAAACTCCATAAGTTTGTATTAATAACGGTATTGCAATTAAACCAATAGTCGCTGGCTCAGATATGATTGTCTTTGCTTGAAAACCAAAAAGTAGAACAACGGTTGCTAATAATCCAATGACTGACCAAGGTTTCAATCTTGATAGAAAGCGATTTAATGACTCCTTACCATTGCCATGGTTTAATAATTTTCGAGTGATAACACCTGCAATTAATGGCAATAAAACATAGATAACAACAGAAACCATTAGCGTTTTCCAAGGCACCTGGATATCGCTTACCCCTAATAAAAATGCCGAAATAGGTGCAAATGCAAAAATCATAATAACATCATTGACTGACACTTGAACCAAGGTGTAATTAGGATCACCTTTGGTTAACTGTGACCAAACAAATACCATTGCTGTGCAAGGCGCAACACCGAGTAATATCATCCCAGCAATGTATTCTTGTGCTGATGCTGGATCGACCAAATCGGCAAATAATAAATTGAAAAATAACCAACCTAATCCAGCCATAGTGAATGGCTTTATTAACCAGTTAATCACAATGGTGAGCACCAGACCTTTAGGATTTTTCCCGACATCTTTAATGGCAGAGAAATCAATCTGCACCATCATGGGGTAAATCATCACCCAAATAAAAACCGCGACCACGATGTTGACGTGGGCAATTTCAAATGCAGCAATATTTTGAAAAATGTCCGGTTGCCATAGACCCAGTATGACGCCAACCACAATACTCAGGCCAACCCAAATTGATAGAAAGCGCTCAAAAATGCCCATGTTTTATACCTTTTTAAAGACTAATATTATTGACAATAGCTTGCTTTATCTGGACGGTTTTTCATTTTAGCAAGTCGATCAAGATGAGCACTTATCAGTGGAATATTGTTTTCAGTTGTTTGTGCGATCACTGATTTCGCCCACAATGGTAGTTCTGGATTAATGCGATAGAAGACCCATTTTCCATTTTTTCGATCAGTAATAATTTGTGCTTTTTTGAGAACGGCAAGATTACGAGATACTTTAGGCTGGCTTTGTTCTTCTAGTGCTACCATTAATTCACATACACAAAGTTCGCCTTGATATTGGGTTAACATTAAAGACTTCAAACGAATTTCATCAGTCAGGCATTTATAAAAGGTAATTGGATTAAGTATGGAGTTATTATTAGTGGTTTTAGATTTATGATTTTTTTGACACGTTTTTTCTTCGACTAAAATAAACATTGATATACGGTTATTTATATCATTCAACGTGGCGATAAATGGATTGCTGCCCTTACGTGCCTTAGGATCAGGGAAGTCCCACGCCATCTGTTTAGCTGCTCCAGGATAAGTCCTACACTCTTGATTCGCTTTGTCACATAAGGTAATCACATAATCAAAAATTTGTCCTTCAAATTCATCAATGCTTTTTGATTTGAGTGATTGCTTTGGTAAACCAAAATTTTTCAATGCAACAAGTGTTCTCTTGTCTACCTTTTCAGGGTGTGTCCCAGCACTAAAAACTTCGAATTGTTCACCAGCTTTATGCCTAAGTAGAGCTTCCGCCATCTGTGAACGAGCAGAATTGCCAGTGCAAAGAAAAAGAACTTTCGCTTTATGAATATTTTTCATAGAAAATCATCAAAACAATACATGTCAATTATTATATATGTAAAAAATCATATGTAAAGGCTTGTGTCATTAGTGTTTATTGGATTTTGAAAATTGTTCTAAGTGCCATATTTAATATTAAGGAATAAAATGATGGTTCCAAAAGGCGATTAGTAGAGTAAATAAAACGGACGCTTTCTTTACTCACCTCAAACAATCTAATGACAACGTTGGATGAACGAATAATGAGTTAATTAACTCGATAAAGATAAACGCGCCCTAGTATTATTAATTGTAATGCCTATTAACGCTTGTCGGGTGAGATGGCTTCAAGTTGTTGAATTAATGTTTGATGTTTATTTAAATCTACGGGTTTGTAAACTATTTTAGTGCTGGCTGGGTGTGACTTAAGTCCGGTATTTCCGCACCAGTCATTTTCGGGCCTTATTGGGCGAGGATAAAAATTTCCGCCACAATTAGGGCAAACATTTTTTAGCACATGGTCCACACAGGATTGACAAAAAGTACACTCATAAGAGCAAATCATTGCTTCGTTTGAGTTTGCTGCAAGCGGCATATTACAGTGTTCGCAATTCGGTTTGATTTGTAACATGGGGTATCTCTTTGTTAGTTTTGAAAAAAGGGGACATTGCTGTCCCCTAAGCTAGCATTATTTTTCAAAATACAGTTTGCTGCGTTTTTTAGGATGATTTCCAATTTCGTTCATGGTTTGACTATCAAATAAGCGACCATTAATCATTACCATATTGACTTTATCGGTTTGATATATATCTTCTAATGGATTGCTATCAAGTATGACTAAGTCTGCAAGCTTGCCTGCTTCAAGAGAGCCGATGTGTTTCTCCATACCTAAATATTTCGCACCATCAATTGTTGCGGCACGAATTACCTGTAACGGTGTCATTCCCCCCTGAGCAAACATCCACATTTCCCAATGTGCACCTAAACCTTCTCGTTGGCCATGTGCTCCCAACTGAACCTTAACGCCTAGCGATTGTAGTTCTGATGCCACGGTTGCAATTTTTTTATGATTATAGTCTTCTTCTGGAGCCATGGTGCGTCTGATGCTGCGAGGATAGAGTATATCCTTTGGAACGTAGCGAGAAAGTAAAGGATGTTTCCATACATCACTATGATGGTACCAATAGTTTTCTCCCCAGATACCACCGTATGCAACGACTAGCGTTGGGGTATAGCCTGTTTTACTTTGTGACCATAATTGTTTGACGTCGTCGTAAACTTTGGCAGGTGGAATAGAATGTTCAATGCCGGTATGACCATCGACAATCATGGTGAGGTTATGCTGAAATGTCGAGCCGCCTTCTGGCATAACTAACATCTGAGTCTCTCGTGCTGCTTGCAACACCTGTTGTCTTTGATCTCGGCGCGGTTGATTGTAACTTTTAACTGAAAAAGCACCCTGTGCGTTAAGTCGTTTTAAGTGTCGGGTCGCATCTTCAAGGTTGTCTATTTCTGCAGTAAAAAAATGTTCCGCACCATATAAAATAGTACCTGTTGAAAAAATTCTTGGTGCGGTTACTTGGCCTATTCGAGCTAATTCAGCTGCAGAAAATATTTCTGCGGTATTATTTGAAGGATCGTGAATAGTCGTTACACCAAAGGCTAATGTTGCAAGATTGTACCAGTTTTGCTGTGGCGTAATTTGCTGGCTTCCTTGACTACCATGCCAATGTACATCAACAATTCCAGGAATTATAGTTTTGCCTCTAACATCTATTTGCTTAGTGCTGTCGGGAATTTTTAAGCTGCCTGTTTTACCAACGGCTTTTATTCGATTGCCACTGATTAAAATGTCACCTTCTTCCAAAACTAAGTCACCTTGCATAGTGATAATGCGGGCACCGCTTAATAAAGTATTTCCACGTGGAATATCACTATTAACTTGCATGCCAAGCTGTTGGGTTATGGCTTCAGGCGTATTTTCTTTTTTCCATTCTGTTGCTTTGGGCAAAGTTAAGCTAAACAGAGACTCTCCTAAAGACCAGTGGACTTTTAGCGCCTCTTTTTTATCGGCTTTACTCCATGATACATACTGACCACCGTCAGTACTCAGTTTTAATAAAGGGAGATTAGTGGCCCCAGGAGATAATTCAATTGCTTTGGCTGCAAAAGTAAATGGAGCGACATAAAGTTGATATCTTTCCCTGAATACTAAAAAGTCTTGTTCCGGTGATAAGCTAAAGTTAGTGGCAAACTCACTGGTTGCATGGGTAATTGGATCTTGTCCATTCAAATCTATACTGACTAAGGCAGACTTACCTTCGTTAGAGCGAGATAAATAAATTCGTTGATCGTTTTTAGCAAAAAAAGGTGCTCCTCCTGACTCTGTTATCAACTGAGATTTTCCACCTTTACTACTTATACGATAAATACCTGGGTTTAAATCATATGCAGGTGATGTTATGTGTCCGCCAGTAGTTTTTTGATAAACGATAGTTTTTCCGTCATGAGAAAACTGAGGAGAAATATACTTGCCTTTTTCTTTAGTTAAAGTTGTTGGGCTACCGCCTCTGGCGCGAACTTTTTTTATTGCACCTTGCTCTTGATCGTTCCAGCTTGAATAAACTACCCATTTACCATCAGATGAAAAGCTAGGGTAAAACTCAAATTCATTTTTGCTATTGGTTAAGCGCTCTGGTTTACCATTGGGCAGGTCGCGCGTGTAAAGTTGTCCTAATGCTTGAAATAAGACTTGTTCACCATCTGGACTCACCTGTACCCAGCGAAGCATTTTGGTCGTAAATTTTTCTGGTGCTGGATTGATTTGGGTCGTAACAGCATGTCGCATCGATTTATCGGTTTTTACATGGAAGGGAATGTCTGTGGCAACACGCGTTGTGATATTCAATTTCTGAATCTTACCCTTAGCCCAAAAAATTAGATTTTGGTTATCAGGAGTCCAAGCTAGTGTAGGATATACGCCATGGATGGCCCAAGTTTCCTGCATGTCACGATCGAGTTGTTGGTAAACAGGGTACTCTTCACCGGTATTTAGGTCTTTTAGAAAAATACTCGATTGGTTACGAACTCTTCTGACAAATGCTAGATATTTACCATCAGGTGAAGGAGTTGGTCTGACACTACCACCAAAACCACTCACCTCAGTTTTTATTTCTCCACTTTTCCGGTTGATGGAAAATATCTCATAAATCACCCCATTTGAGTCTTTGCTGTATTCAAATGTTTTACCAGGTGTTGAGTCGCGAGAAAAGTAGACTTTATCACCATTATTTGAAAATATAGGCTCGCCTAAATCTTTTTGATCATTAGGGCGGCTATTGAGCTGTAAACCTTTACCACCGGCAACATGATATAACCAAATTTCGCCTGCGCCCAGTGAACGTCTAGAAGTAAAGTGTTTACGAGCTGCAATATATTGCCCATCAGGACTCCAGCTTGGGCTGTTTAATAAACGGAATGACTCTTTCGTTACTTGCCGAGCTTCACTGCCATCAGCATTCATTACCCAAATATTATCGCCCCCGCCAGCATCAGAAGTAAAAGCAATTTGTTTACCATTGTGGCTGAATTGCGGCTGCATTTCCCATGCAATAGAGTGTGTAAGAGCTTTCGCTTCTCCGCCTTTAATAGGTAAACTATATAAATCCCCTAATAAATCAAAAACTAAAGTTTTACCATCGGGACTGATGGTGACATTCATCCATGTACCTTCTTCAACGTCTATATTGGCAGAATACTTTTCACCCGGAGGATTGTTGACATCCCACTTAGGCTTGTCTTTCTTTTCGCTGTCAGCAGCTTGAGATAACACAGGGAAAAAAGTTGTGCTCAGAAGTATCATGGAGAGCAAAATTAATCGGCGGTTCATGCGAAAAATTCCTCACTATTGCATTGGTTTTATTTTTGTGAAATGAAACTGTACTTGGTTTTCAAGGATTTATCCATTGTTATAGGGCACCCAAAATGTAGGTTTTTTACGCATTAATCGCCTTAAGAATACCGTTAAACTGATAAAACGTGCGCTAGGTCATGATAACTTAGCCAAAAAATTTCCTGTTGTAACAGAATATGCTATGGTTAATGGAGTGCTAACTTATTGATTTCGATTAAAAAATACGATTTCATCTGATGTTTGTTGCCATATCTTATTGTAATTAAGAGTGGCAGATACTTGAACAGGCTAATGTCAAAACAACACCTAAACCAAACCAATGACAACAATGAATCTGCAAACTTTTTTTTGCCGGATTTTTGTCAAACACGTTCGTTGTTTATGATATTACTCATTGGTGAATTACTTGCTGTAATTTTTACTCTACTCAATGTTGATACTGAAAATTCCCTATGGAATGCCTTAGGTTTTTATTCAATGTCGATTCAAATTATCAGTTTAGTTTCAACAGCGTGCTTGTGTTTGCTCAGAAAGTTTTTTGTACGATTTAACGATTGGTTATCTGGAATTTTTAGTTTAATTATTGTACTTGTCACAACTTTTTTATTCAGTCTGGCAACAATTCGCTGGTTTTGGTTATTACCTTTAGATATGACCGATTCACTGCAGCTACATTTGATCTTAAAGAACCTATTAATAGCTGCACTTATAGGTAGTGTGGCGCTGCGTTATTTTTATCTACAACAACAGTTTCGAACACATGTTGCGTTAGAAGCCGCGGCAAGGTTAGAGGCTCTACAAGCCAGAATTCGCCCCCATTTTCTATTTAACAGTATGAATGTTATTGCCAGCTTAACACGAATTGATCCTAAGAAAGCCGAGCGCGCGATCGAGGACTTAAGTGATTTGTTTCGCGCCACACTGAATAGTAACCAAGAACTTATACCTTTTTCGCAAGAGCTGGAAAATAGCGAAAAATATCTTGCGATTGAAAAACTACGGTTAGGTGAGCGACTGAAGGTTGAGCGCTCAATTCAAAATGATACTTTAGAAGTATTAATTCCACCGCTGTCGGTACAGCCTTTACTGGAAAATGCAGTTTATCATGGAATACAAATGTTGCCAGATGGCGGTATTGTTAAAGTTGAGAGCTTTATAGATAAAGAAAATCTAAATATTATTATCGAAAACCCAAAGCCTACTCACGCAGCTAAGCAAGGTAATGGAATTGCATTAAAAAATATTACCCAAAGGCTAGACGTTATTTACAAGGGAAAAGGGCTGCTAATACGTCACTCTGATGATCATTGTTATCAAATAAAAATGATTATTCCATTAGTTAAGCCAGAATATTAACCCGACTTTATGGGAGAAAACAGTGAAAGTCCTTATTGTTGACGATGAGCCTTTGGCTCAACAAAGGTTACAACAGTTACTTGGTGAAATGGATAATATTGAGAGTATTCATTTGGCAAATAATGGTTACGTTGCAATTGATTTTTGCCAAAAAAATAAACCAGATGTTGTGTTGTTGGATATTCGTATGCCGGGAATGGACGGTTTAGAAACTGCTGAATATTTAAATCGTTTAGAAAAAATTCCCGCTATTATTTTTACTACCGCTTATGACGAATATGCATTAGATGCATTTAAAGTTCATGCAATTGATTACCTATTAAAACCAGTGCGAGAAGAAAAGTTAAAAGATGCATTAGAAAGAGCTCATCAATTAAATCGTGCACAATTAATAGCAATTAATGAAGAGCCAAAAAGTCGTAGTAATATCATGGCAAAAATTAGCGGTAATATAAAACTTATTCCAGTGAATGAAATACTTTATTTTCAAGCAGATCAAAAGTATGTCACTGTAAAACATAAACACGGTGAAACCATTATTGAAGATACACTGAAAGAATTACAGAATGAATTCTCACAACAGTTTATTCGAGTCCACAGAAATGCATTAGTCGCCAAAAAATTTATTACAGGCGTGCATAAAGATAATCAGGGACACTCTTTTGTAACTCTTCAAGAAACCTCTGAACAAGTTGAAATAAGCAGGCGTCATTTAGCCGAGGTAAAAAAATTGCTGGCTGAAATGTAGTGCTTATCGATAAATATATTGATTGTTTTAGATAATCCATTGTGACCAATATAACAGATAATATAAGCCGACATAAAGCAATGGAAACAATAATAATAAATAGTAATCATATGATTGAAGCGGATAGGTTCGGGCGAAGAAAGTTGAAACTGCAAGTAAACTAAATGCGCAGATAAAATCCAACAGTGTCACATTTTTGTATTCGTAATAAACTAAAATTTCAACCCAATTAAGATAAACAGAATGTAGTATCGCTACCAGCAAAATGAGTAAATACAAACCATTTATTATACCATTTTTCATTGCCTGATTATCTTAATTGGGAAAAGTTAAATCATGTTTATCAATTTTCTAACTTTTGAAATTTAGGCAGTAACTCCGCACTAACCATATCTTCACTACCTTTTGGAAGTGCTAGAATTTCACTATTCTGGTTAGGGGATAATATAAATTCTAAACCTTGTTGATAGCAATCATAAGCATGTTGCGGCTCGTCTAAATGCTTTAGAGTTTCAGCCATATACCAATAAGCTTCAGCACTTGGTTGAGTTTGTAATGCTCTTTCTAAAAAGAAACGTGCTTTACCCCAAAGTTCTGCATGAAATGCTAGTTTACCCAAAGTTAAGTGAATTGCTTTAGGTGCAGATTGGTTTGACTCATACCAGTTTTCTAAAAAACTCAGCTGTTTGGCTGGATCTTCAGTTTTGATATTTCCAAGTAGCGTAAGAACTCGATTATCAGCATGTTTTTTTACTAGCGATTTAATTAAAGAAAATGCTTGATCAAATTGTTCGAATTGTAATAACAATTCTGCGTAATTTAAAATATTCGTTTTTTCTTTACGAAAGTTAGATGGCAGTTTTTGCCAAGTATCTACTAACTTTTCAATTTCCTGTTTTTCTGCTTGCTGTTTCAATAGACCTGCAATAGCACGATGCTCAATTTCCATTAATTCACTGTCAGAATAAACATGATGTTTTTTCAAGCTAGGTAATAAGTCGAGCAATTTTTGCCAATCTTGTAATTGTTCAAATAATTGGCATAACAATTTTTGCACATAAGGATGATTTGGACTTTTCTTTTCTAACTCGGTAAGACTGGCAAGAGCATGCTCAAATTGATTTTGTTGTAACTGTAGTTGGGCTTGGGTTAATCCTATCGCAACTTTTGCCGCGGGTTCAGCTATGTGGGCTTGGCGTAAATACGAGTCGCGTCTGACCTCTGCATTTTGATGTTGAGCCGCTTGTGCTGCAATTAGGTAGTTAATTAGCTGGGTATCGGAAGTTTTAGCTGCTTCAATCATGGATTTCTCAGCCGCTTTCCATCGACCTTCGGTAAATGCAAGCATTCCTTCAATCGTTAGCTTTCTAGAACGTCTTCCTTTTCGTCCACCATGCCAGCCTTTGATTTTGTTTGCGCGTGAGAAAAAATAATAAATTGTCCAGATAGCCAAAAATAGAAGGAACACTGTTATTAATAAAAAAGCGACAGCAACCCATAGGCGCATTTCGTAACTGGTTTTTTCATAAGCAATAATTACTATACCGGGTAAATCTTTAATCCAAGGTCCAGCAATTCCACCTATTAATAGTGCGACAAGTAATATAATTATCCACTTCATTGCTCATTCTCCAATTGTGAATTTTGCAATGAAGATTTTGTGGAAGAAGTGTCTAACCACTGATAAAGCCGGTCTTGATTGATGTTGATAATTTCTTGTTTAGTTAAAAGTTGACTCGGAGAATCCATATTAACTTGAATCTGTTTAAGCGTTTCAATTTCTTCAAGTAATACATGGGTTTTAGGATCATCTTTAAAGTACTCCTGAATCCAGTTAGCTGCTTTGCCTAGGCTAATTTGATAAAGTTTCTGGTCGCCTTGAAACAGTGCTATTTGAGCCTGTTGCAAAGCTAACTGAACATTAGCATTTAAATTTCCATGTTGTTCAGGAGTCATTAAAGGCTCAACTTCAGAGTGATCTTTTATTGAGACAAAATCATCAATAAAGTCACGAAAAATTTTCCCCCATTCAAATGATTCATCTTTTTCCTGACTTAAGTTTTCGACCCTTTCTTGAATAGGATTTAATTCCAACCAGATAATTTCAAGTTGTGGTATTTGATTAATAATGGCATCAATTTTGACAAAGGTGCCTGTTAAATCTGGTGTGATAATAAGTTGTAAATTTGAAATGTCCTGTGCAATTGTTTGGCGAAGTGTCGACAAACGGTTATCACCAATTTGAGCAACTTTTTCATCCGCTGTTTTGAGCAAAGCAATAGCACTTTGTTTATCTTTTTCTATCGTGATTTTGAAGTCTGCCAAATTAATTAAATATTCCGCTTCAGCTAACATCCAGTCTTGTTGTCTACGTCCGGATAACTCTCGTATTCTTTCTTGTGTTGATGTTAACGACTCAGTGAGCTGTTGGATTAGTTGGCGTTGTTGATTAATAATTGTTAAATTATTACGCGCGGTTTCTAATCCTGAGCTTGCCGCTTGTTGACTGGCCTGATTGGATTGTGATTGAGATTCTAGCTGTGACGCAACACTATTTTGCATTGCTTGCCAATCTTGATTAATTTGATATTGATGATAACTTGTCCATACCAATGCTGTGATTGCAATAACAGCCAGTAAAATGGCAATGATAGGTAGAAGATTTTTTTTACGTTTACGCTTTGCAGTTTTTAGCTTCGGTGCAGGCTTTGCGCTAAACATAGGCTTTGTTGTTTTAGATTGCGACACTGAGTCTTTTGTTTTTTCAACTTGCTCCGTGGAGCGCGATGGAGCACCAGAAAATACTTCTGTGTTTTTGTTATTTTTATCTGTTGCTGAGTCTGATTTATCTATTTTTTGAGATGCGGCTTCCGGTGTATGCTTTACTGATTTTTTATCAGAAGATGAGGCATTCCCCGTTTGTTTATCAGACTGTTTTTGATGCGCCTGTTTTTTCTGCTCTTGCTTATCCTTGGCTGGTTTGTCGGCATTTTTTTTATCATCGCTCATGCAATTGATTTCCTATTTGCTATAAGGTTCTTAACACATTCTACCAGTTGTGCGTCAGATGCGCCCGCGGATTGCGCAACAATTTTAAAGCCTTTTTGTTTCGCAATAAATGAGAGTCTATCACTACTGGTTATGACTGATATGTCTTGTTGTATGGGGTGAGTTTTTTCGCCCGTTATCAACTGCTTTGAAAGCAGAGATAAATGGTTTAATGCATATTCACTGCTCACTAACCAAAGATTATGTTTTGAGCTTTGGTTTTGCAGCTGTTGATGCATGGTTTTGGGGGCACAGCGTCGATAAACATCAAGCTCTTTAACCAATGCACCGCGTTTAACGAATGTTTCCTGAATAAGGGGTCTTCCACCTTCGCCTTTTACAATCAACCATTTTTGGTTAGTAACGTTTTGTAGTCGAGGCATTGCCAATAGACCTTCGGAATGCATATTTTGAGGATAATTAGCGGAAAAATGAGTTAACTGGGTGATTTTGGCTGCGGTAGAGCTGCCAACCGCATAAAGCTCAGTTTGAGTGAGTGAGGCCAGGCTAGGCGGTTTCAGTTGGTTAATAAAATGACTTACCGCGTGTTGACTGATAAATATAATTCCATCAAAAGCGGATAACTCAGGATAGGTGAAAGACTTTGGTTCAATAGCAATTAAAGGAATGTGAGTAATCGCTAACTTTGTGTTTTTTGCCGATTGAAGCTTTTCAGAGTTGTCAAAGGCATGTTTAACGCAGGCTTTTAAAGCAGATATTAACTGATCTGCTTGTCCGCGAGGCCGAGTAATAATGAGTTGTTGGTAATCAAAACTCATAAATTGTGGCATAACACTCCAATGAGTAAGTCATCAGAAGGTTGTAGAATCGGTCGTAAAATAAATGGCTCATTAATTCTGTGCTTCGTGTAATTGTGCTAATAACTCTTCAGCGCCAGCATTGAGTAATTGCTCCGCAATTTCTATCCCCAGTGCCTCAGCACGATCAACAGGGCCACTAATGTGACGTTGAATGATTTGACTACCATCAACCGCACCAACAAGTGCATTAATAGTAATATCATTTTCGTCTATTTCGGCAAAAGCACCAATCGGCACCTGACAGCCTCCTTGCAGGTGGTTGTTTACTGCTCTTTCAGCCTTAACCCGCACCGCTGTCGCTGGATGATTCAATGGCGCAAGCAGTCTGCGAGTTGCAGTATCGTTACTTCGGCACTCTATTCCAATAGCACCCTGGCCACCAGCGGGTAAAATGATATTACGATTGATTCTTTCAGCGATTCTTTCTGGCATGTTCAAACGAATAAGACCTGCTGCAGCGAGTATAATGGCATCATACTCACCATTATCAAGCTTTCCTAAACGTGTGCCTAAATTACCCCGTAAGTCCCGTATATCTAAATCTGGACGTTTAGCCCTAAGCTGACATTGTCGACGCAGGCTAGAAGTGCCTACAATAGCGCCTTGTGGTAGTTCATGGAGCGATGAATATTGGTTGGAAACTAATGCATCATAGGGATCTTCGCGCTCACAAATGACTTCCAGCCCAAGGCCCACAGGAAACTCCATCGGCACATCTTTCATAGAATGGACGGCGATATCTGCTCTGCCTTCCAACAAGGCATTTTCCAGTTCTTTGACAAATAAGCCTTTGCCACCAATTTTTGCTAATGGTGTATCGAGAATTTTGTCGCCTTTGGTCGACATGGGTACCAACTCTACGGTTAATTCAGAGTGAAATTTTTCCAGCTCAGCCTTAACAAATTCTGCTTGCCACAGGGCAAGTGGGCTTTTACGAGTCGCGATTCTTATCATTAATGAAGTCTCTGGCAAATTGAAGTTCGATCTTAACATTGCGTCCTTTTAGGGGAAAGTAGCAACTTGTGAGGTTTTTTCGGCCAACGGACATAAGTCGCATAGTGAAAGTATACATAATTGAGCAGACTTTAACTTGCGACTTATAACTATTTTTAATAGAGCAGAAATATGAGTCCGCCAATTAAAAAACCGCTCGCAATAAAAATAACCGTACAATACCCCATAATTTCTCGAATGTTTAACCCCGCAATTCCCAGTAAAGGAAGCGCCCAGAATGGCTGAATCATATTTGTCCAAGCATCTCCCCATGCTACAGCCATCGCAGCATGATTGATTGGAACACCTAAACTTTGGGCGGCAGGTATAACAATGGGGGCTTGTACTGCCCACTGACCACCGCCAGAGGGAACAAAAAAGTTAACGATACCAGCACTAATAAATGTCAGTACAGGAAAAGAATTTTGGGTAGAGATTTCTACAAACCATTGACTAACAGAGTCCGCCAAGCCGGATTGCACCATCATTCCCATTAAACCAGCATAAATAGGAAACTGTAAAATAATTCCACTTGCCCCCGAAACTGCTTGTTTAAGTGCAACTAGATAATTGTAGGGACTAAAGTGCAATAATATGCCAA
>JAUIHB010000375.1 GCA_030432465.1 Gammaproteobacteria bacterium | reverse complement strand
GCTAAAATTTCGTCACTCTTCGTTACTTGTCGCTGATTTAGAGTGACTAAACCACGCTCCGCGCGCCTCGATTGGCAAAATTTTAACCGCAACAATCTCAAAGAATGAAAGATAAACACGCCCTAATACTCCAAGTTGAATATCAATGTCGCAGTTTACCGTCAATAATCAGTATATTCGTGATTTACAGTGGATTTTTCAGAGTCCGCCAATGTTAGATTTTGGCGGGTTAAGCTTTGAGCAAAAACGAATGTCATCTGTTTGGTTGAATGATTTAATTAAAAGTGCGGCCTCATTGGAAAGTCATCTTAGACAAAAAAACTTAAAAATGCTTGGGCCTTACTTTGAAGGATTGTGGGAGTATTATTTAACTCATTCAAAGACAACTGATTTGTTAGCGAAAAATTTACAGGTTTTTGACAATGGGCAAACCTTAGGCGAATTTGATTTTATTTATTTTGATCGAGAGATAAAAAAAGCTAAACACCTTGAAGTTGCGGTCAAGTATTATCTGGGATGTTTTGAAACAAAAAGTCACTCTCTGATAAATCCAGCCACTTCTTGTCTAGCTTCAAAACAATGTACATCGCTAAAGCAGTATACACCGATGAATTGCTGGATTGGACCTAATGCGAATGATCGACTCGATAAAAAATATCTGAAAATGCTGGAACATCAGTCAAATTTATCAAAAACGCAAGCGGGTCAGTATGCGTTATCGAAAATTGGTGTGTCAGAGGTAATTCCTGAAATTTGTTTGCTTGGCTATTTGTTTTATCCTTGTTTTACGCATGAAACAGAAAAGCTTAGTTATCCATTAGTTAACCATGACAAGGAACAGTTAGGTAAATTTGGTAGCGAATTTGGCTCTCCTGAAAACGTGAATAATCAGCATGTTAAAGGGAGTTGGCTACGTTATAACCAGAGTGGAACCTTTTTTGCTCAAATAAAGAACAACCAAACTTATGCTCAAATATTATGGGGTATATTAACAAAACCACACTGGTTAGCCTCGGTTATGCGGTTTGAATCTGATCTTTATTCAATCGATCAAATTCAACTTATTATTACCGAGCATTTTACTCGGTCATCTAAACCGATGTTAATTGCACCGTTTAAGTCTGAGGATGTTGCCGATTCCTCCACTCAGAAAACTTACTACTCACAATCCCCTATTTTTATAGTTAATGATTTATGGCCTGACAAGCGTATTAAAACTGAATAATTAGTTGATAAGATTAAATCTTAAAGGAAAATTGACTGGTTTATCGGTCATTTTTTGATATCAGTCTGAAATTAACCGTTTTCGGCACTGTTTTGGGTAAAAAATTAGGCTATAATTGCGCGTTTTGATTTAACAACCCTAGGAAAAGTCATTGAGTAAAGCATTTCAAGCCGTGAAAGGTATGAACGACTGTTTGCCTGAAAGCTCGCCAATCTGGCAGTATTTAGAGCAATGCTTGCGCGATATTGTTGCAAGTTATGGTTATTCAGAAATTCGCACGGCTATCTTAGAAAATACTCAGTTGTTTTGACGCTCAATCGGTGAAGTAACGGATCTTGTCGAAAAAGAAATGTATACCTTTAAAGATAAAGGCGAGGACATGCTGACTTTGAGACCTGAAGGCACTGCGGCTTGTGTACGTGCTGGTATTGAACATGGCTTGCTTTATAACCAGCAACAGCGGTTATGGTATATGGGACCAATGTTCCGGCGTGAAAGGCCACAAAAAGGTCGGTATCGTCAGTTTTTTCAATTTGGTGCAGAAGCTTTTGGTTTTGATGGGCCGGATATTGATGCTGAGTTGATCGCAATGTCTGCCCGGTTATGGCAGCGTTTGGGGTTTGCTAATCATGTCGAATTACAACTAAATTCTTTAGGCAGTAATCAAGCTCGCGAAGCTTATAAAGCAATCTTGATTGATTACTTCCAAGCGCATCACTCTGAACTGGATGATGATAGTGTGCGGCGCTTATCTTCAAATCCACTACGAATTTTAGATAGCAAAAATCCAAGTATGCAATTATTAATAGAAAATGCACCTAAGTTGCAGGAGCACCTTGATAAGGAATCACAAGAGCATTTTGATAAGTTATGTGTACGACTTGATGGTTTGGGGATCCCGTACAAAATTAACCCTACGCTGGTGCGAGGCTTGGATTATTATAATCGTACAGTTTTTGAATGGGTAACAACAAGCTTAGGCGCACAAGGCACTATATGTGCTGGCGGTCGCTATGACGGGTTAGTGGCTCAGCTTGGAGGGCAAGCTACTCAAGGCTGCGGGTTTGCAATGGGGTTAGAGCGTATTATTTTGTTGTTACAACAACAGCCAGATTTGAGTGCAAAACTTTCTGGAACTGTCGATGTCTACATATGCGCTTTAGGCGAAAAAGCTGAGCTTGCTGGACTTCAACTGGTAGAAAAATTGCGTACTTCATGTCCGACTATTAAGTTTCAGCTACATTGTGGTGGCGGAAATTTCAAAAAACAATTGAAAAAAGCTGATAAGTCAGGGGCAAGTATTGCATTGATTTTAGGAGATGAAGAAGTTGATAATCAACAGGTCAGTGTTAAGTTTTTGCGAGCAGATAAGCCTCAAACAACTTTGGGACAAACGAATTTATTAGAACATTTACCGGTTTTGTTGAGTTGAATGAACGGTAAACATTTTTGAGTCGAGATTCGTCGTTAAGTATTTGCCAATACTAACGGTAGAGAAACTGAATAAAAATTGAAAACATTTAAAAGTGGGAGTTAAGACGTGAGTTACGAAACTGAAGAACAACAAATAGAAAGATTAAAACGAGAAATACCACAATATTTACATAATTTTTACCAAATTTAACTATATTATTCTTCCTTATTTAATTCATCAAAATAAATATAATAATTCTTTCTATTTCTATTT
>JAUIHB010000055.1 GCA_030432465.1 Gammaproteobacteria bacterium | reverse complement strand
ATGGCTATTACAATTACCGCGAGAACTAAAAGAATATGAATAAACCCGCCCAGGGTATAGGAAGAGACGAAACCAAAAATCCAAAGAATAATTAATACAACAGCAATTGTTTCTAACATGTCTTTCTCCTGTCGTCAGATGTAGCGTTAGATTAGCCAAAATTTATCGGTTAGTCTGTACGCTATAGAACTGACCAGAAATGGCGTTTGAGTTATATTAGTACCGATTCATTTCATGCAAGACTAATCTCGTACAAGATTTACAAGAGCCAATATTATTATTGTGTAAGATTTAGTACTACGCAGGATTAGCCAATTGAATACATGATGAACGGCTTATGTTGAGTTTCATTTTCTAAACCAAACTGTGGAGTCTCGACCAGTATGGTTTAGCTATCGCCTTTCTCCTCTAAGGTGAATTCTTCTTCTTTTCGCTCGTGAGATACCTATAATGCCACAAGATCCAAATAATGACCCTTGGGGAAGTAGAAAAAAATCTCCTCCTGATTTAGAAGAACTCTTTGCCCAAAATATGGTGCGTTTTAAAAAAATTCTCCCTGGTGGATCGCCATTTCGCTTCTTTATTCTTGTTTGTATATTTTTTGTTATTTTTCTGCTTTGGACTGGATTTTATACCGTGCCTAGCGACTCGGTTGCTGTGATCCAACGGTTTGGTAAGTACGTACATGATGTGCCGCCAGGTCTCCATCTCAAACTACCTATGGGAATTGATTCCGCAAAAATTGTACCTGTTAAAAGACAACTTAAACAAGAGTTTGGATTTACAACTCCCGGTGCTAGTGATCCATACCAGAGTCCCCGAATACATGATGGATCTCGTGAAACGCAAATGGTCACAGGCGATTTAAATGCAGCATTAGTTGAGTGGGTCGTACAATATCGTATTTCAGATCCGGCTAAATTTTTGTTTGAAGTGAGAGAACCCAGTGAAACGCTACGCTATGTTTCAGAGTCGGTAATGCGTGAAGTCGTAGGAGATCGTACGGTTGATGAAGTGATCACTATTGGTCGTCAGGAAATTGAATCTGAAGCACTTACTCTAATGCAGGGGTTATCTACCAAATACGTTATGGGGATCAGTATTGATCAAGTGCAATTAAAAAATATTAATCCGCCAAGACCTGTTCAAGACTCTTTTAATGAAGTCAATCAGGCTCAACAGGAAAAAGAAAAATTAATTAATGAAGCTCGCCGGGATTACAACAAAGTTATCCCACTTGCTTTAGGTGAAAAAGATCAGAGGATCCGGGAAGCTGATGGGTATCGTTTAAAGCGGATAAATGAAGCAGAGGGTGATGCCGCTCGATTTAATGCATTATTTGCCGAGTATATTAAAGCACCTGAAGTTACCAAGCGTAGAATTTATATTGAAACAATGCAGGCTGTTCTGCCGACTATTCGCTCAAAAATCATTATTGACGAACAGACCAATAATGTTTTGCCTTTACTGAATCTTGGTGGGGAAACAGGAAAAAAATAATGAAATCGATAAAGATGTTTTTAGTATTTTTATTCATAGCAATCATCGTGATTAGTTTAAAAAGCGCACTATATACCGTCAGTGAAGTCGAACAAGTGATTATCACTCAGTTTGGCAAACCTGTTGGTGAGCCAGTTGTTGACGCAGGACTTAATATGAAAGTGCCGTTTATTCAAGAAGTTAATGCTATTGATAAACGTGTGTTGGAATGGGACGGTGATCCTTCCGACATGCCGACCAAAGATAAACTCTATATCTCTGTAGATTTATTTGCCCGCTGGCGGATTACGGATCCTTTGCAATATTTTTTAAGATTACGAGACGAGCGAAGTGCGCAATCTCGACTTGATGACATATTGGGAAGTGAAACGCGAAATGCGGTAGCAAAACATGAGTTAATTGAAATTATTCGGACCACTAAAAACCGAAAACCTTTACGGGAAGGTTTGCTAAATCATGCTGACTCCGATTTGAAAATCGGATCGCTAGTCCCTATACAAAAAGGACGAAAATTAGTGGAGCAAGAAATATTTACTGCTGCTGCAGAAAAGGTTCAAGTTTTTGGTATTGAACTGCTCGACATTCGCTTTAAACGTATTAATTACAATGAGAGTGTGCGTCCTAAAATTTACGAGCGGATGATCAGTGAGCGAAGACAAATTGCAGAACGTTTTTTATCTGAAGGTAATGGTGAAGCAGCTAGAATTCGCGGTGATCGAGTGAGGGATTTAAACAAAATTCAATCAGAGGCTTATCGTCAGGTGGAAGAAATCCGAGGGCTTGCGGATGCAAAAGCAACAGAGATTTATGCGCTTGCCTATAATCAAAGCCCAGAAGCGGTGAGTCTTTATGAGTTTACTCGAACCATGCAATCTTACTCGATGATCATTTCTGACAATACGACGTTGGTTTTATCGACTAATAGTGATCTGTTTAAGTTCCTTAATGGTATTAAGGACAAAGCATATCAACCTGAAAAGGTTTTGCTAAAATTGAAAAAAAAGCAGCACTGAAAAAGCAACAGGATAATTTTATGGAATTTAAAGATTATTACCAAATTCTTAATGTAAAGCCCGATGCTAGTTCTAAAACGATTAAAGCTGCTTATCGTAAGCTAGCTCATACGTATCATCCCGATATGAACTCCGATAAAGGAGCAGAGGCAAAATTTAAGGAAGTTGCTGAAGCCTACCAGGTACTTAAAAATGCGGATACGAGAGCGGAGTTTGACGAATTGCGTCTGTATGGCTCTCATCAATCTAAACAGGGGTTTAAGCCTCCTCCTGGATGGCAGGCATCACATCGCTCTGAGTTTAAAGATGGTGCGCAATATAGTGGTGATTTTTCTGATTTTTTCAATTCAATTTTTGGCGGTAAAGGAGAAACCTTTAATCAAGAAAATAGTCACCATTCTCGTCCTGTCAGAGGTCAGGATATTGAAATTGAATTGCCAGTATTTTTGGAGGAGACACAAAAACAAACTGAAAAAAAGGTCGAGTTTAGAATTCCCGCGGATGATTTTTCTCACACAGCAGTATTGAAAAAAAACTTAAAAGTAAAACTACCCAAAGGCGTTATCGATGGGGAAAGAATTCGTTTAAAAGGACAGGGATGTTCTGGCTATAACGGAGGTCAAGCAGGCGATTTATATTTACACATTCGCATTGCTCACCATCCTTTATTTGATGTCTTTGGACACAACCTTACCATCACAGTGCCTCTAGCTCCTTGGGAAGCTGCACTAGGAACTAAAATCATGATTCCTACTTTGGATGGCAAAATAAACCTGTCTATTCCGCCTGATACTCAATCGGGGGATAAATTACGGGTAAAAGGTAAAGGATTAAAATCCAAAACTGCTACGGGTAATCTCATCGCTATTATTAAAGTGGTAATGCCGACTAAAACCAGTGAAAAAGGAAAACTCTTATGGCAGGAGCTATCGACGAATGAAACTTTTAATCCCAGAAAAGAATGGAGTATGTTGTAATGAATACATTATTTAGTATTTCATTTGATGAGTTATGTCAGATTGAGGGAATTGAAAGCCACTTGATTATCGAGATTGTTGAGTACGGTATTGTTATTCCAGCAAACAAGGAAGATGACCGCATCTGTTATGAAAGATGGTTATTTGATACCGATGATATTTATTGGATCAAAAAGGCTCTGCGCTTATATCAGGATTTGGAAATTGATTGGATTGCTACTGCTATGGTCATTGAATTAATGCAGCAGAGAGACGTTCTACGTAAAGAGAACGAAACCTATCAACGGCAACTGAAACGGTTTATTAAGAACTAACGCAAAATGTTTGATATGTATTTTTCTTATCACTCAAGCTTCTTCTGAGAAATTGTTATAGATTTCTATGATTTTATATAGTGCATAATTGTTTGTTTTTGATAGGAACAAACACCAAAGTAGAGAACAAAAAATCTAAATTTTAAAACGCTCTACAACACTGTTTAGCTGTTCTGAATTATTAGTAAGAGAATCACAGCGCTCTTTCATTTTGTTAGCTGACTCTAAACCTGAATTGGCTACTTCTCTAAAATCATTAATGGTTTCGAGCATACGTGCTGCAAAAGTATTTTGATTCTCGGTTGCGTGGGTGATTTCAACACTTTGCTGTTGTACTGCATCAACTTTTTCTAAAATGACATTAAAGGTTTCTTTGATATGATTAATTCGGGTAACACTTTCGCGCATTTGCTCTCGGCTTGACAACATAACACTTTCTGCTTCTTGAGAGTTTGTTTGTAATTGCTGAATCATTTCCTGAATATTGTCGGTGGACTCCTGAGTGCGGCTGGCTAGAGTTCTAACTTCGTCTGCTACAACCGCAAATCCTCGGCCTTGTTCGCCTGCTCTGGCAGCTTCTATGGCGGCATTAAGTGCTAGCAGGTTTGTTTGATCGGCTATGCCTTTTATGACACTTAAAACCTCGCCAATATTATCTGAATTTTTACGCAAATTTTCAATAACCGCGGTGGCGTCTTCTAAACGTGATGCCATCTTTTCAATTGCTTCTACAGAAACCGTTACTTCTTTCTGACCATCAAGTGCGCTGCTGTTGGCATCGGAGGCAGACTCATTAACCGTTTTTGCATTGTCTAAAATTTCTTGTGCAGATTGTGCCACAGAGTTCACTGCTCCTAGCGCCATTTTTGTTTGTTCAATAGCATGTGATGATCGAGTGGTTGACGACTTAGTTAACTCTGAAAACTCATGTACCGTATCATTTAAATTGTGACTTGAGTGAGAAACCTCAGTGACCAGTTGATGGACTTTGTCAACAAAGCGATTGAACTCTTTCGCGACATGTCCAACTTCATCTTGGCCTAAAATTTCTAATCGTTTAGTCAGATCACCATCACCGTGAGAAATTTCAGACATAGCTGATTCAATTTGTTTTAATGGCTTTACAATGCTTCGAGTTACAAATAGAGTGACTAAAGCAATTGCACTTAAAATAATTGAAATAAAAACGATGCTTGTGGTTATGGATTGATTAACTTTTTCGTCAACCAATGATTGGGGAACCATCAAGGTTAACATCCAGGAAAGCTCTGGACTATCGCCATTAATTTCAAAAAAAGCGACTTCTTGTTCATGACCATGCCAAACAATGGTATCTCGCCCAGATTTTTGAGAGGAAAGCTTTTGAGCGAGCTGACTAAACCCCGTATGTTTTTTATCACTATCCAAAGATGATAAAGGCGCGTTGAGCTCTAATGGCGTTTCGCCTGTTGCTTGTGGCATATATAGGATTTCGCCGGATTTGGAGGTTAAAATGGCTTGTCCTTGACCTCGGTATTGAACATTATCAACGATATCAGCAATCGTCGTTAATAGGATATCCATGCCATAGATACCGATTAATTTGCCTTGCTGATTGGTGACAGGCTTATAAATTGCGTTATAAATACTATTATCAAGAATATCGCGATCGATATTACCCACATGTAGTGTGTTCCGTTCGGCTGCGCGAATAAACCAAGGACGAGTTCGAAGATTGTAGTCGGTCTGCCAATGAGCACCTTTTTCATAAAAATAAACTTGCGAATCATTATGCGCAAAGAATACGGATTTTATTGTTGGATCACTTTTCGATTCTGCAGTAAAAGTGTCTATCATTGCCTGATAAAGTTTGTCATTACTGACATCCTGCTCTTTATTCTGATAGCTTTCTAGCCACTGGTAAAACAGGGGATTGCGTGAAATGGTTTGCAGTCGTTGACCTTTCTCTTTAAAAAAAGCATTAATTTTGTTGCCTTCGAGTTGAACAATATTAGCTAGATCGTTCTGTACGCTTTCATGACTATCAGTTGCCAGACTATTGATAACAATAACACTACTGCCTAATAAGAGTAGAAAAATGGAGCCAAGTAAATAGACAAGCAACTTGCGAGATATGGTCATAACGGCATTATTCTTATGATTAAAGTTTATTTTTAATAGAGCCCACTATAAAAATAGTGCTAAACATAAGATAACTCAAATTTAGGAATGAAGTTTGTGGGATTTAGTAGGCTCAGAATTGGCTACTCAGGTTATAATTACGATTCTTATTGATAGAATTGAAGAAAGTACTTACTTATCAAGGAACTCGATGAGATTTGTCGTAGTGACTTGTTTTAATTTAAGGAGAAAGTTTTGAAATATTTAGCGTTTATTTTGATGTTTGGAGCAAGTTCTGTTTCAGCTGAAAATATTTACTGCACGGGTAAAGTCGCCAATGTCTACATTGACAGCAGTGGAAATGTTGTTATTTTCGGCAAATGGCGTAATGACTGGACTCGAATTTGTAATACCCAAAACTCAGATACGGTTACCTGTTCGTTATGGGCATCTTATGTAGCCTCGGCCGTTAAGGATAATTTAAGTATTAAGCTGCAATATAATGTTTCCGATGGTACAACTTGTGAAAATTTACCGACTTATGCCAATGCTCCAAATCCTGGCTATGTGATGTTGTTAAATCCTAATTAGTCATGTAAAGATGATGGCATGCCTATGTCATCATTTTGTCAATCTAAAACAATTTTTGCATGCCTTTCTCAAATGTTATTTTTATAGTAATAGTATCAAAAATTCATCGCTATTTTTATTCTATGTATTTTTCTTTTTTATGAATATGTAGAAAATAACTAACAGGATTATTTCTGGCTTATTGATACTAAGGTATTCCACAGTTACAAGTTGTACACCGCTAAAGAGCGCGGTTGCTAATCAAGCAAAAAAGAAGCATGTTTTAAAAAATATGCCTACACTTATACTACTTTCTCGGTTCTTTCTAAAAAGAGATATTTTTACTCAGTAATATTCAGCAAGCTGTCCATAGGCTTACTGTGAGTTTAGAAGCTTTATTGTAAAATAGTTCGGTCAGGATATAAAAATGCGACTTAAAAGTAAAATGATTGTTGGCGCTAGTATTTTAGCTGCTTTGCCCGTTGTAATAGCATCATTTTTAATTAGCTCACTAGCCTCACAACATAGTGAATTGGCATTGCAGGAGTCAGCGAAAGCCCGGTTAATTGCTGCTCGTGATATCACTCAGGGACGAATAGAAGACTATTTTAAGATCATTCAAAAACAAATAGTCACATATAGCGGCAATCGTATGGTGATTCAAGCCACTAAGGATTTTAAAAATAGTTTTACTGAGTATAAAACAGAAGTAAACTCTGATATTAAAAAGGCTCGAAAAGAATTAACCAGCTATTATCGTTCTATATTTTCAAGTGAATATCAGAAAAGAAATACCGGAAAAAGCCCAACCGTTGATAAATGGCTTTCGTCATTAGATGATGACAGTATCGCACTTCAGCATAAACTTATTTCGGCTAACTCTAATCCGTTAGGAGAAAAAGATAAACTTGCAGATATGGCTGATGGCTCAAGTTATGCCTTTGCCCACAAGCAGTATCATCCTGTTTTTAATGAGTATCAGAGTACCTTTGGTTATTATGATATTTTTATTGTAGACATTAACTCTGGCGACATAATTTATAGCGTTTTTAAGGAGCTTGACTACTCCACGTCTTTATTGGATGGGCCTTTTTCACAGTCTGGAATTGGTGAAGTGTTTAGAAAAGCAAGTCAATTATCTTCTGGTTCTGCGATTGTTGACTTTAAACCTTATGAACCTTCTTACCAAGATCCTGCCTCTTTTATTGCATCACCTATTTTTGATAATGGAAAAGCAATTGGCGTATTGATTTTTCAAATGCCGATTGATGTTATCAATCAAATTATGACTTATAACCAAGATTGGAAAGGGAGTGGTTTAGGTGAGACGGGTGAGTCGTTTTTAATTGGTGATGACTTTAAAACACGCACAATGCGACGCTTATTAATTGAGGATAAATCCGCATTTATTAAAGTTTTGCGAGAGTCAAATTTAAACAAGTCCATTGTTGATACCATTGATACTAAAGGCACTAATATTGGATTGCAAACTGTAAAATCAACTGGAACAACAGAAGCTATTGCTGGTAAAAAAGGATTTGATACATTTCAGGATTACAGAAAAACAAGAGTAATATCTGCTTATGCGCCATTAAAAATTGATGGTTTAAAGTGGGCGATTTTAACCGAAATAGATGAGTCAGAAGCATTTGAACCTGCGATAAAACTCAAAGAAGAAATCATTTATATGGCGGTTATTATCACCCTCATCTTGGCTGTTATTGGCTTGATATGTGGTGTGATTTTTTCAAGTCGTATTACAACCCCCGTCATTCGTTTAAGTCATACCCTGCAACAAATTCAGAAAAATCTGGATCTGACCAAGCGCGCCGACGACTCTACTCCGGATGAAATCGGAGATGCTGCAAGAGCATTTAATGAAATGATTATACAATTTCATAATGGAATGATTGAGGTAGCTGCTGCGACAGAACAAATTGCGTCTGCTACCGAAGAAACGTCAATTGTCAGCGGGGAAACTCAGCGCAATATTTCAGAGCAGCAACTTTCTACTGAACAAGTAGCAACCGCTATTCATGAAATGACAACGACTGTACAAGAAGTTACTCGCAGTATTGCACAAACTGCCGAAGCAGCACATCAAGCTTTTAAAGAAACTAATGTCGGCGATCAAATGGTCAACACGACAGTGACTTCTATTCAAGCTTTTGCGACACAGATAAATTCTGTCGCTTTAGCCATTCAAGCATTGGAAAAAAATAGTGAAAATATTGGCAGTATTGTTGATGTGATCAAAAGTATTGCTGAGCAGACTAATTTGCTGGCACTTAATGCGGCAATTGAGGCGGCTAGAGCGGGTGAGCAGGGAAGAGGATTTGCAGTTGTTGCAGATGAAGTTAGAACTCTCGCAGGAAGAACTCGAGAATCAACAGAAGAAATTACCCAAATGGTAGAAAAACTTCAAACAGGTGCGCGCGAATCCGTTTTATTAATGAATAATAGTAAAGAACAGATTGACTCGGTTGTTGAGCAAGCGAAAAAAGCTGGAGATTCTCTGAGCAATATTTCTTCTTCTGTTAGTCAAATTAATGAAATGAGTACTCAGATTGCTGTTGCCTCGGAAGAGCAAGTGAGTGTGACCGAGGAAATTAATCAAAGTCTGGCTAAAATAAATGTTATGGCTGTTCAAACTGCCGAAGGTGCAGGACAAACAGCAAAAGCCAGTGATTCCATGGCTCAACTTGCAGTTACAATGAAAAGTTTGGTACAGCGGTTCAGAATTTAACTTTTCAACTTTAAACTTAATTTATCTAATTAAAACTAAGGTAAAAAATAATGATTTTAAGTGTAAAAAAAATAACGCTGGTTTTTGTTCCTGCCTTTGTTGGTATTTCGCATACTCACGCAGAAGTAACGGGAAATTTAGGTTATAACTCAGAATATTACTATCGTGGCGTGCTGCAAAAAAGCTCATCCGCAAATGGAGGAGTTTATTTTGAAAAGGGTTCAGTCAGTGGTGGTATCTGGGGAGCAGATGTTGGTGATGGAATTGAGTACGATATTTATGCCAGTTACAACCATGATTGGGGAAATGAATTTATTACCAGTGTAGGCTTTACCGGATACTTTTATACTGGCGAATTTGATGATACCTATAAGGAGCTTAATTTAAATTTAAGTTATCAGTGGTTATCATTTGAATACTCAAGTGGAACTTGGGATGGCGGTAATAATAATACTGATGATTACGACTTTATGGCTATTACCGCAGAACATAAGGGATTTTATGGTAAGTACGGAAACTTTTCCGATGAATTTGATGGTGATTATTTTGAGTTAGGCTACACAACGCAGGTTGGCGGTTTTGATGCAGGTATTGCACTGGTTTTTAGTTCAGAAGAGTTATCTGATCAATTTGATAGTAATGGTGTTCCTACAGCAAGTGAAGCCTTAATTTTTAGTTTGTCGAAATCTTTCGATTTATGATTTTTATAACAAATCAATCACTATCTGACTAGGTTTAATTCTTATTGCTAATAATATGAAAATGCTATGCAGTTCAATGAGTTGCAATAAAATAACTTCTTTTAAGTGGTTGGAGTGAGTTTCTTTAGCCGTTCTATAAGTTATAAAGACCAGCGATATCTCTCTGCTGGAGTCAAAAATTTTCGGCTATTTTTTCTCAATATTGTTTTTCAGTAGTATTTTCTTCAATAGCGGAAATAGATAATTCCTGTTTAATATCTCAAACAATAGGAAAATATGCTTTTTAGTTAAGCTATACTGTTGTTAGACAATAAATCATTTATTCTAGCTTTGATATAGCCGTAAAATATTCAATAAGCTTTCTGATTTTAATCATATTCCTTAAAGGTTTTAAATATCGATATGAATATTTTATTAGTTGATGATGACTATATTGAGCGACAATATGTCCATCGAACTTTAAAAGAAAGCACACCTGATATATCCATCACTGAAGCCTGCACCGTTAATGAAGCGCTCTTATATTTCAAAGAAGGTATTTATGACGTCATTTTGCTTGATCATAAAATGCCTGACAGGGATGGTCTGGAAATGGTGTTGGAGATAAGAAGTAAGTTCAGAGGTTTTGACACCGCTATTGTGATGGTGAGTAACAATGAAGATGAAGATTTAGCATTAAATTATTTAAAGAAAGGCTCACAGGATTTTTTGGTAAAATCGGAGATAACCGCAGCGTTATTAAGAAGAGCTATATTGAAGGCTAAAGCTCGTATTGAGATAGAGAGAAAGCTTCTGGCGAGCTATAAAAAAGCTAAAAAACTGGCTGAAACCGATTTTCTCACTGGTCTTCCTAATCGATATCTATTTGATGAGTCTTTGAAAATTGCCATTCTTAATAACACTCGAAAACAATTTAAGCTGGCACTTCTGTTAATCGACTTAGACAACTTCAAACATGTTAATGATACGTTTGGACACGATGTCGGTGATATCTTATTAAAAAAAACAGTGATGCGTATTAGAGGCTGCCTTCGAGGCCATGAGTTATTTGCCCGGCTTGGTGGTGATGAATTCGCGATTATGTTGTGCAATTTAAAGTCTATTGAAAGCACAAGTGCTGTTGTCAGAAGAATCATTCAGGTGATGGTAAAGCCATTTGAAATTGCGGGTAGAAACTTTAAATCTTCGGCAAGTATCGGTATTGCTATTCATCCAGACAATGGAAGCACGAGTGAAGTATTGTTTAAGCAAACTGATATCGCGATGTATCGAGCTAAATTGTTAGGACGAAACCGAGCCTGCTTTTTTGAAGAAGAAATGCAAGCGACATTTGCTTATCGAATTAAAATTGAAGAGGAGCTAAAGCATGCGCAAGAGAAGCAACAGTTTGAGTTGTATTTTCAGCCAATTCTAAATCCTAAAGATAAAAGACTGTGCGGTTTTGAAGCATTATTACGCTGGAATATTGGTAATGAAATAAGAAGCCCGGCAGGTTTTGTTATGATCGCAGAGGAAATTCATCAAATAATACCGGTGGAAAGGTGGGTTATAGATGAGGCAATCTCAACTTTAGCACTCTGGAATAAAAAAAATAACACTAACTATTTCATGGCAATTAATATATCAAGTGCTCAATTAGCCGATAGAAGTATCGTCACTGTTATTGAGCAGTCACTCATGAAACATCAAGTTGATTCACGGCTCATAGAGATTGAGTTAACAGAAACAGCATTACTAGTTGATACGGAAGAAGCAAAAAATGTATTAGATGAATTACACGATATCGGTTGTCATATTTCACTGGATGATTTTGGAACCGGATTTTCATCAATATCACACCTTAAAAACTACCCCATTGACTCGGTTAAAATAGATAAAAACTTAATATCTCGGAATAAACGTCATACTAAAAAAAATGCATTTGTCAAAGCGCTCGTTGCAATGGCGGATGTTTTAGGGCTGGCTGTCATCGCTGAAGGAATCGAAACGCCAACCCAGGAAAGCTTATGTTTATCGCTGGGAATTAAAAGAGTTCAAGGTTTTTTCTATTCTAAGCCATTGAATAAAGCAAGTATTGAAAAATGTTATTTGAATTAATTTTAAAGGAATGGTTAAGTAATATTCTTTGATATTTATAATATAACTGTCCTGTTCCGTCCCTCGTCTTTGGCTTGATAAAGCGCTTCATCGGCTCGTTTCAGTATATCTTGTAAGGACTTATCCTTTTGAGTAACTTGTGTTAGTCCAATACTGAAAGTCGGTTGTTTGTCCATGGGGAATTTAGTTTTTTGAAGTGCCTCTCTTATTCTTGTAATAACAATGTTTATTTTTTCTATTTCTGTATGTGGAAAAATAATTAACCATTCTTCGCCACCATAACGCCCAAAGCTATCTTGTTGTCGAATTGATTTGTTACAGATTTGAGAAAATTCCTTTAATACAATATCTCCTATATCGTGACCATAGGTGTCATTAATTAATTTAAAATGATCCAAATCAATAATACCGATACACAACGACGTATTATATCTTTGAGCTACGGAGAAACGATCATTAGCCAAATGTAATATATGTCTTCTATTTGATGCGCCGGTCAATTCATCCGTCAGTGCTTGTTGCGCTAATTTATTTTTTAAAAGTTGTTGTTTTTTATAAAAATAAAGAAAAACAACGAACGTTAGCGCTGCTATGCCTAACAGGGCTATGAGGAAGTTACGGACATAGTCTTGTTGGGTCAGCATTGCTTTTTGAAGAGAGTTTTCTTTTTTAAGTAACTCGTTTTGGGTTGCTTTGCGTTCTGAATCAAATTGTGTTTTGAGTTTATGAATTGCTTCTTGATTATCCTTTTTTACATTGTCTTTGTAGGTTTCGATATATTCTTTTTGTTTTTCTAATGCCTGCTTATAGTTTTCTTGTGCCTCTAAACTTAAACTTGTAATACGTAATATTTCATTTTTACGCACCTGCGCTTGCATTTTATCTTTTCGTTCTTCGGCAAGTTTCAAATAATGATTAACTTTATTAAAATCTTTTAAGCTTATATGAGTTTCAGCTAGCCTTAGTATAGTGGTATACGCCATGTCAAAAACACCATTTTTGATTAATCCTGTATGAGCCGATTGATAAAATTTTACCGCGAGCTCAGGGTTTTCTTTTTGTACCGCGATATCACCAAGGCCAAATTCAGAATAGCTGGCCATAACGTCATTGCCATGTTTAATTGAAAATGCCCTTGCATCAGTCAGCACATCTTGTGCTTTGTCGAGTTTTTTTTGTGCTAAATATAAAGTACCTAAATTATATTTAAGAACACTTGCTGCGATTACGTTATTGCTCTTCTTATAGTATTCGATAACTTCTTGTAAGTACTCAGCTGTTTGATCGTAGTCACCCATAGCGTATGCAATTCGGGATAATTCATTTAACGCGACATATTTATTCTCTTCTTCATTTGCTCTATCAAAGGCGCTATAGGCTAATTTTAATGTTTTCATGGCTTCTTCAAAGCGTTCTGCTCGAAGAAGTGTTTTTCCCTGAATGGCATATGCTAGACCGATAAGCTTTGGGTCATCAAGTGATTTAGCAATTGCCAGAGCTTTGTCGAACAGTTCGTAAGAAGCTTCAAATTCGCTTAACAGTGATTTTGCGTTAGCTTGAATAGTTAAAAAATTGGATTGGTATGCTTGAGAATTTATGGCCTTTGCTCGTTGATAACCTTCTGTCGCGACTTCGAGCATTTTATTTGCATCCATCAATTGTGAGTAGATTCCGCCTTTGACTTCCAGATAGTCCAAGTAAGTTAAACTATTTTTATCTATTGAGTTGAGTTTCTCGTCAATATACTCAATGGCTTTCTGCGGTGTATCAGCCGCAATAGCGGTAAGGTGTTCTTGTTCTTTTTCAGGCAGTATAGCATCAACCGAGAAAACCGTAAGGAATAGTGAAAAAAATAAGTAACGTACTGATTTATTGAGCATTTCTTATTCCTGAAGTAGGCGGGATATTAAAATAGTAGACTTTACATAATCCAGTATAGACTATTCATTTTAAGTTTTGTAATCGCACATAACGCTTTTGGTTTTTAGTTAACTGAAAAAGCGTTGGGATTAAGGCGAGCATTTTCAGGTCACATATCAGTAAAGAGTGAAATAATGTACTGACTTATGTGACCGAAAAAATGACCACCCATAATTATTGATTAATACACTGATTGAAGGAATGAAATTAGTTTTTTCGTTTCCTGCCAATGAATTTGTGATTTATTATTAATCTGAAAGCTTCATAGAGTAAAGCACAGGAGTGCTTGTGCTTTCAGTTGGACATCTACCATAAGCCCATATAGAAGTTGTTTTTTGCTACTCAGTTTTTAACTATATTTTATTTAAATTCGGAAAGCACATTTTTTTGCGTTGATTTTTGTTTTAATTATGAGGAGCCTTCCGATTTTATTTTTTTATATGTTATATTTATTCTGCAATTATTTCTTTAATCAAAGGGTAATTAAAGCCTGCTTGACATCCATCTACGTAGATTTTGACATTTTTTCCAGATGCGTATGCAGATAATAATAAAGAATATGTCTCTTTAAATAGGTTTTGATCAGCACTCAAAAATAAATTTGAGCTCACTGAACAGCTTTATCCTTGTTAATTTTTTGCTAGTAGATTTTTAATGTGAAAGTTTCATCGAGTAAACGGATGGCGTACTTGGGCTTTCGACAGGGCATGTTCCATAAGCTGATATATAAGTCGTTTTTTGACTGGTTAAAGCAGTAAGTGCCATAGAGTAATAACGCTTACCGAGTTCAGTTGAAGCGTCTATTGCAAGTGTGTCATCAGAAACCGTCGTTGCCGTACAGTTGCCAGTTCCGCTTGAGTGAGGACTGGATGCTTTGCAATTCATAGTTATAAAAACTAAATCTGGGGTGCTTGAACTATTAGAAACATTTTTAACATTACAGTTAAAGGAGTGAGCATACACTTGAGATGTGAGCATTGAAGAAAGTAATACTATTGATAGTTTAAGTTTCATAATTGTCCTTGAGCTTTAACAGCGCATCCATGCAGTAAACACTATAAATGCGCATCAATTTTTAGTGAGGCGCTATTTTATAGTATTTTTTGTGTTTTATAAATATTTTTCGATTATTTAGAATATAGCTTGACTGTTTGCAAGAAGCTATGAAAGAAATGAATAGTGGTTACTCTATTCAGCCACCTAAACAGTTGTCTATTTATTTTTCAGTTTCAATCTTTCTTGGACTGCAAACTGTCGGGCCTTTATGAAAGCTTCTCTGGGAGAGACCTCTCCAGGCATTGGCTGGTTTTGCTTTTCTTTCTCGTTAAGAATACTATTATTTTTTGTTGTTTTCATCATCATCTCCATCTTTATCATCGTCTTCTCCATGAATTATTTTATCCATGTCTCCTGAGGTTAAGTCAGAAGGTTCATCTTTCGATAACTCTTTAAATTTTTTGAGCTCTCTCTCTGCATTTTTTTTTATTTCTTCTAAAGTCCATCCTGAACGCTCTCTTTTCTTTCTTCGAGCTTTATCGATATCATTAAGATCATCAGTCATTACAGAATTTCCCGGTATAGATAGTCGCCATTTGAGACATATTTATAACTATATTTTTCATAGTAAGATATAACTTTTTTATTAACAGGATTCATTATTCTTATTTGCTTTGCATTAATTAGTCGTGCATAGATTCCATAAGCTACCAATACTGAATCAAAAATACTAGATCTTTCACCCAGATCTAAAGGAGAGGCTTCGACAACATCGAGTCGCAAAGCCGCACCATGATAGGTTGGTCTTCCCATCGATAGGCCAATGAGATTATTTGCTTCCCAAAGAGACATTTCAAATCGTTTTGGATATCGGAATCGAAAAATATTATAGCCTTCAACCCAGTCCCAATTTTTTATTCTGGTTCGCGATTTTTCCCAAAATCTAAAGGCATTCAGAGCTTTAGAATCTATTTCTGATAGTTTTATAGATTTTTTTCCGCTGTTTTGGAGTATTTCTGTAGCAGCGGCTAATGCTTCTTTCCGTATCACCGAGTATCTCCTTTCTGCATCCAAGTGCGTAGCTAACATTTGTTCTCTCCTAACTGGTTCTTTCCACTGATTTTTAATAC
>JAUIHB010000374.1 GCA_030432465.1 Gammaproteobacteria bacterium | reverse complement strand
TTTTGAATACTTTCTTGATTGACTTGTAGATTATTGAATTTGATTGGCAAGCCCATCGAGCAAAAAAAATCTGGCCGATCTTGCAAGTGAAAATGTAGATGAGGCTCGCTTGAATTACCTGAGTGCCCGCAGAGTCCGATCAAGTCTCCTTGTTTTACTATGTCCCCTTTTTTAAGTGAAATACTTCCTTTTATTAAGTGAGCATAAAAACCAAATTCTCCATCGGCGTGTTTTATTATAATATGGTTTCCAGCAATTCCACGAGTTAAAAAATCCATAACCAGATAGCCGACAAAAGGAGCATCGCCAATATTGTTGGTTACTGAAATAACTTCTCCATCCGCAGCGGCCAGAATGGGTTGCTGGTAACAGTAGTAATCCGTTAACTTATTTCCTTTATTTGAGTGTCGGTTAAACTCTGGATCGGCTATTACAAAGTCATAAGCGTATCGTTGATTTAATACGTCCCATGAATGTGAGGTATGTGGTGTGTGTCCACCGTTATAAACCAACCACTCTCCATCAAACGGAAGTCGGTAATTAACTTTAGTCTGATAGTTTGAAATTTCAGATGCTTTTTCTTTCAATCTTGCGCTGGTTTTAGCTTGCCCTGAAAGCATTCGAATTTGCTGAATAAATAAGAATGGATTTATCAGTGTTAATAAGGTGGAAGTGTAAAACGTAAGGTAGGGAAGTATTTTTCCAGCAATACCCCAATGTTTATAGGGGCCTGGTATTGGCCATTCGTGGGCAGGGTGAGCCTCTACTTTGCCCTGAGGTGAATTCTTTTTAATAAAAAAGAACTCGTAAATTTTTAGAGTGACAAAATAAATAGCAATGGCATAAATCATTTTTAAGACTATAAACCAATCATCTCCCCAGATATGTTCTAAGGCGCTAAATATGCATAAAGATACAATAATAGGGATTAACCAGCTGAATAGTGAAGAACAAAGTTACCTAGGACTTCGCCGATTAAACCGGAGAGTGATGCTTTTTCAATAATGATCAAATTAGAACTTCTGTTGTTAAAAAACAATACTACGGGAGGCGCTATTAATTAAGTATCAATATTTGATACCTTTTGAGACAAAAGGATGTCTATTTTGGACTGTTTGACATAAAATGGCCATAAATCAACCTTGAGTTAGAGTTCTACGATGACAAGTATCAGCCAGAAAATAGTCGAGCGCTGTTTGGATGAAATTAAAATTGCTTTAAAGAGTAAAGGACTCAAGTACGCTGATTTAGCTGAGCTGCTGCAAGTTTCGACGGTTACGGTTAAGCGAATTCTTAATCAAAAAGATATTGGGCTTGAACGGTTAATAACCTTAGCCGAATTAGCCGATTTAAATGTTGGGGATTTAATCGAAAGAGCTAAGGATTCACCCGAGCCACATCATTTATTTACTGATGTTCAAGATAAGGCGTTCTTTAACAATCCTCATTTGTTTTATTATTTTAGTGAGCTTTTTTATTTTCATAAAACACCTGAGAAAATTCAGCAAGAAAACGAGCTCAATGATCTGTCAACTTATCGCTATTTAAGAAAGCTTGATGATGTAGGGCTGATTAAATTACTACCGGAAAATAAATTTCATTTCTTAATAAAAGCGCCCCTAGGGTTTGCTGCAAACAGTCTTGTTCTCAAAAGAAACATCGCATTGCATATTCAATCTACCTGCAACGCAGTAGTCAGTGACGAGAAGGATGATAGTTATTTTATGAGAGTTAAACCAATAAGAGCACCACAAGCTTTCTTTTTACAAATGGCGGCTGAATTGAAGAAAGTGGTTGACCGATATACTGAAGTAGCCGAAGTTGCTTACATCGCTCAAACTGATTTACCGGAATTTCAAGTCACTATTGTTGGTCATCCCCTGAAAGTGGAAAGAAATGAAAACGAATCCATTATTAATGTTGAGTCGTTTATGTAGTTTGTTGTTTTAATCAAAGGCGCATATTTTTCAAATATGTTTTGAGCCGTTGGAAAGTACTGTTCAAACTAAGGAGAAAACTGAGGTAAGTAGGTAGCTTGAAACCCCAATTATATTTTATAAATAACGACAAAGAAGTCTGGCCATTATTTTGTCATTGAATTTTTTAGGATTAGATAATTCCATTCGCTCAAGACATAGAATTTTTTCTTGTGATATTTTTTGCGGAAGCAAGGCTGCGCCAAGATTAAAAATTTTTCCATGCCAACTTGAAGTTGCTGATTTTAATTTTTTTAAAGCACTGATTAATTGCAGTTCAGTTGGATTGAATTCTGACCCAAAGGGATAGTTGCTGAAAGCTTTGTAATCATTTAATCGATTAATGGTTTGCGGAGTATTGTTTGCCCAGGATTTTGGTAATTCAAAATCGGATGCGATTTTTCCTGCATTTTTCGCTGCGGCTAATAGTTGAGGTTGAAAGCGTGCATCGCTGATTGATAGCATGCGTTTAATGACTTCTTGATCACTTTGACCTCTTAAATCTGCGATTCCATATTCTGTTATTACAATATCGCGTAGATGACGCGGAATGGTAATATGTCCATAATTCCAACGAATATTTGACTGAACTTTGCCTTTGACCAAGCGAGTGGAACGCAACATTAATATGGAGCGACCATCATGCAGCGAGTGCGCCATTGCGACAAAGTTATATTGCCCACCAACGCCACTGACCACTTGGGCATCCTCTAATCCATCTGAAACAGCTGCTCCAGTTAAGGTATGGAGCATACAGGTATTAAAAAATCGGGCTTGTTTACGTTGTTTTCGGTCAAGTGTTTCACTACCGCCCAGTATTTCGTTGATGTGGGATACGCGTCGCATCCATAATCCATTCCAGTCTTCTTTATCGAGTTCTTTAAGCCATTGATAAAGTTCTTTGGAGCCAAGGTAAAAAGCGCCTTCAAGAAAACGTCCACCAATCAGTGAGCGTCCGGTTATGTGTTCTGATAGGTTTTCAAGATT
>JAUIHB010000373.1 GCA_030432465.1 Gammaproteobacteria bacterium | reverse complement strand
GGCGGAAAAACAAAGCGGGCTAAAATAGCGAGCGCAGCGAGAGCCCGCGACTTTTGGAGTCGGCTTGACCTTATTGTTATGTGTGCGACCCACTAATTGGATTCCAAACTATTAGAATGCTGCGCTTTTAGCTACTTATATTCTTCATCATCCGGCTCGCTCATTACAGTTACGTTCAGCATTCTCGGTGTTGATTCAAACGAACTAGCTACACCTTTTAGTGCAATTTTCTGAAGATCATTGATACTTCTTTCTCCAACTTGATCAGCGCGAAACATCACCGTAACTTGAGCAAGAACACCATTACTAATATTGAAACCTATTTGTACTTCGAGCCCCGCTTCTTTCAATATATTTTCTTGGACTTCTGTTGATTTATTAAATGCCCCCTTCATATCACTTACGGCATCGCATCCAGAAACCAAGAACATCACTAAAATTAAAAATGCTGATTTATACATAACTCTCCTCAGTTTTCTCTAAGCACACATCACATCTCAAAAAAGCGTTCGGCGACGGAGTCGCCGATAAGTTGACTTTGCTGGTTCGGTTTTATTCTAAAGTGAATTTTATGAAAATCACAATCGGGAGACCCAAACCAAAGAATGTAACAATACCGGATATTAGGACGTTATTCACTGTTGTCCGAGCAGCGACTAGCTCCTCTATCTCCTGCTTGTCATGTAATTCTGTGATGAGATTTTTTGCAAGTTTCATGTCATTTCGAATTGATGTGCTTATCAGCAGTCGAGCAAACCTTTTTATGCCATGTTTCGATAAAAGATCGCGAAGACGACATTGACAATAGAGTAGGTGAAACTGCATCGCCCCGATTATTATTAAAAATACTGTTATTATGATATTTTTCATTTTTGAAACCGAACGCCCGGCTCACCAGCGTCCAAACTGGAGCAGTTTATTAAGCATTTTTTTGCAATACCTTTTTTCTTAGCTCTGTTAATGCACTTAACGCCTGGCTATGGCGACGGAGTGTGGTTGGAATTTTTTGTGGTAGCCACAACAAAAAAGGCCGACGGAACGGAGGTCGAACATGAGCCGATTGTTAACTCTTTCTTTTGATGAAATTAGCAATCTTACACTCTTCAGGAACTCGCTCTACTCGACTCTCAAGGTCTATGACTTCTGTAACTAACTCGGAACGATGAGGTAATTCCTTTGGTAGCTTAATGTTTTTAACAAAGCCCAGATTGTGAAGTGCATTTAACACCCACCAGCCAGGGTCAGGTTCACCTTTGTATAAGCCAAGCATGGCTGAGCCCGGATAGGCATGATGGTTATTGTGCCACGCCTCACCCATTGAAAGAAAACCTGCAATACGAATGTTGTGCCCCTGAACAGCAGCACTTTCAACCGTCCAAGTTCGTTGCCCATGATTATGAGCAAAGTAACCAATAAGCCAATGACCACCGACCGAGATGACAACCCGTACAGAGACACCCCATACCAACCACGGGATACCACCCAATAGATACAGTGGGACTGCGACAACTAATTGTTGAAATAACCAATATTTCTCAATAAAAAGGTAGAACCGATTTTTTGATACTTCATCTTCGATTGTGAACTCAGGTGGGTATTTCAAATTGAGATCACAGTTGAGCTGCCACCACCCATCTTTTAATATTTTTGATCCGTGCAACAAGAAATCATGGCACTTTTTCTGCCGTTGCGCCCAGTCTCTCAAATCGTGCTGCTTCATCATTCCAATTGGCCCAGCCATACCAACCAACACACCCAAGTAGACAAATACATATTCCATCCACTTTGGACATTCGTATGACCTGTGAATTAGCAGCCTATGCATTCCGAGTGAATGACCAAAACAAAGTGTAACCGCAGTCAACGAGATAAACACCAAGATGGATGAAAAGGAAACAACGAAAGGGGCGATGCATAACGTCACGATCAAATTTAAAATAAACCAAATAGATTTTAAAGGGCTCCACACTACCTCGCCCTCAAATGCGCTTTCTGGTAATTCTGAATATACTCTCTCAGTATTCTTCATGACTTCCTTATAGTTAACGTCAGAGTCCACCGACGAGGAGCAGGCGCGTCAGCGGCTGATCCTCATTCGTGTGAGACGACTTGTTATGCCTGGTGCAAGCACTGAACGTGAACACTACTAACTCCCGAGATGCTTGCTTCATTTGACCAGGCATCAAATTCTTCCTCAATACTACCCGTAATTTGCCAAGCGCGACCAATACTCTGACACAAACTCAACAATTTATAGGGCACTTCTCCCCAATTCGAAACGGGAACTTCAACTTCAAAAGCACAAACATAGCCGCCTTTGTGGTAGGGTTCTACGTTCTCTGACTGTGCGCCCAATCCAATTTCACTTTTTACTTTTTCCAAAACGACCGATGCACTTTTTTTATTTGTTGCATCGGTAAATATTTTTATAGTCGTTTTCATTACTAATAGGCATAACGACAAGGGTAAAGGGCACGCGTTAGCGTGTCCCGGCCGAAGGCCCTTGCTGGTTTGATTTGTTATACCATTCATTAGAAGTTTCCTGGAAATAGAACACCAGAACGCTGTTTAAAGAAAAAACCTAACACTTTACTCCCATCACCATTTTTATCGAAAACCAAGCGATAATTGACCATCGTTTTTTCATGCTCTGCTATTTTTATAGAACTAACCAAACTCAACCCTTCCTCTTCACTCGGGAAAAAGTGCCACTGCATCGGTTTAAAGTTAATGATACCCCCCGCAGCCATATCTAAATCAGACATAGTCGCAACGAACTGATCAAATGTAATTATCGATCGTAGCTGCTCATCAAACAACTTTTCATAACACAGCTTATAATCTTTATTTTTTACTGCTTCAATGAAGGCATTGGAGGTTTCAAGCAGCTTTGAATATTCAGCAGAACTTCCGGACAAAGGTTCTGCAATATAATCATCATCCATGCTCCCTGATCTATGTGCTACATTTAAAGAAACATC
>JAUIHB010000372.1 GCA_030432465.1 Gammaproteobacteria bacterium | reverse complement strand
AAAGTTATTGATTTTTTTTTTGCATTCAGAATAATCAACTTCAGCAGCTGCCAGAGTAGATAAATGAGACAAAAAGATAACCCCACAGATTAACCAGTGATAACTTTTCATAAACATGCCCTTAATCATTTTGATTTGATAGTTTTAGTGTTAATGCCTCCTTTCAAAAAATTGATGAATAATTTCCTTGAAAGCCACACTAAATGGACAATGTTTATTACAAATGAATTCTATATGAACAATTTATGAAAACGCTAATTGATTCTTATAAGTAATTAGCACCGACTAAATTTTGGGCTCAGTTAACTCATCCAAAAGATCTTCAGCATCTTCCACTAAAACAGCAGTTCCATAAACGACTAGTTCTGCTGCGCCTTGTGCAATTTGGGACGTGGAAAACTGTAAACCAACAATGGCATTACCGCCCAATTCTCTTGCATCTTGCATAATACGATCGAGAACCTGCTCACGACTTTCGGCAAGCAACTTGGTATATTCATGAATTTCTCCACCGACAATCCCACGCATCCAAGCAAGTATATCATGGCCAATATGACGAGCACGTATACTCGTACCGCGCACCAGTCCTAAATGCTTAATAATTTTTTTTCCGTAAATAAATTCGGTCGTCGATAAGATAACTCGGCTCATAACTTCACTCGCTTATATTTATCATTTTTCATGCTGATTAATCGTTGACGCAGAACACTGAATAATAAGAGCAATGTACCACTTCCCAGTCCGCCAACTAATAATTTTTCAAACACACCCAGTTCAGGGTGAGTAAAAAATTTAAATAAAGTAAAAACGACACCTATAGTGACGGTAATACCTAAAAGAGCCAGACCAAAAATTCGCGAGGTCTTTGCGACAGGCTCTTGAAATAGTTTATCTAAGTGCTCTAATTCTTGTTCTTGTAAGCTCAACGATTGAACTTCTTGACGCATGAGCATTAATTCAGAATACAGCTGTTTATAATCGGCATCCGTTTCAATCAACAACGCAACTTTTTGTGCTTCTTGTTGCGTCAACTCCCCATCCAAATAGCCAGATAGCTGTTCAAATGTTTGGGCTTCCAAGTCTGGAACCTGCGGGTTCATTGTACACCTCCGAGAGAAAATCCTTTTTTCACTAATATTTCTCTTAAAGCCATTCGCGCACGATGTAGACGCGACATAACAGAACCATTGGCAATACCCAAAATTTTAGCAATATCAGCATAGCTAAAATTATGATAATCGCGTAATAAAATAATTTCTTTCTGTTGCATATTTAGTTGATTAAGTGCTTGCTCTAGCGTTTCTTTTAGCTGAAGCTGCTGTAGTGTTTTATCGGGCTCAGTACTCATTGGTGCACTTGAGTGATATTCTTCATGTTCAACTTTTTTTACTCGTTGTTGATGTCTTAAAATATCAATGGACTTATTACGTACTACGGTAAACAACCACGGTTTAAACTCAGGATGGTCGAGTGCCGGCGCATTAGCATGATTGATGCCTTTCTCTATCGATGATTGCACAACTTCTAATGCATCATCATGATTATTAAGTAATCGATAAGCCAACGAAAATGCCTGTCTCCGATACTCTTCAAACTCTTCAGACACCTGCATGGTGTATTCCTTTAATTTAGTCATATAGTCAAAAACCTATCAATATTACGATATATCAGAATTGAGCGATATCTGAAATATGTCACAATCTCTTACCAAGTCCCGTTTCCAAACCAATATAAGCCTCCACAACCTAACTAAATGTTGAGTTACTCCATGAAACGTAATCGATAACAATCTATTCCAAATCCAAGCATTAATTTTTATAAAACGTTTTGAATCAAACCATTTGGTTTACAAAATTGCTTTACAGTCACTAAAATACTCCCTAAAATCAGGCTTCTTTCAACTCATTTACTGCGTTTCTATGTTTGCACTAACAAACCTAAAAACCTCACGTAATATCTTTGCTAGCCAGCAAGGCTGCAAGTTTATATTAAACTAGCCCGTTTCCTTCTTAGGGCAATCACCCAGCCCTCGTCAATTTATATGCTATTCTGATTATTAAATAATCACTGTACGCTATTCCGATATTTAGCATAAACTCTTGTGATATTTTAAATAACAATTAAATCAATAAGTTAGTTATTTAAAATAAGTATTAACTCTTTAGGAATTAGGAAGTCATGATGAATCAACCACCTACAAAATTTAGTACTGAAAAAGCGCCAAAACCAGTCGGTTTATATCCTCATGCGAGAAAAGTTGGTAATTTACTCTTTCTTTCTGGAGTCGGCCCCCGCAAAGCAGGCACCACAGATATTCCCGGCGTCACTTTAAATAACGATGGCAAGATCGAAGCCTATGATATCGAGGCACAGTGTCGCAGCGTATTTGAAAATGTTAGAACCATTCTGGAAGAATCAGGCTCAAGCTGGATGCAACTGGTCGATGTTACCGTATTTTTAACCAACATGGCGGATGACTTCAAAACATATAATAGAATTTACGCCGAGTATTTTGCTGATAATCAACCTTGTCGCACAACAGTCGAAATTAACTGCTTACCAACACCAATAGCAATAGAACTCAAATGTATTGCAACAATTAATGATTAAAATCATTAGCCCAACTTTACTTGAGAGGATCTTATTATGAGCGCTCCAATGCAGGTCATTAATTTTCAAAAGTGGATCGATAATAATCGCGATAAACTAAAACCACCAGTTTGTAATAAAGAAGTTTATCGCGAAGGCGATATGATCATTATGGTTGTCGGTGGGCCTAATGGTCGCAAAGACTATCATTATAACGAAGGTCCCGAGTTTTTTTACCAGCTAGAAGGAGAAATGCTACTAAAAACTCAACAAGCAAATACTGTTGTCGACTATCCAATCAAAGCAGGTGAAATTTTTTTATTGCCTCCCAAAATACCACACTCTCCAATTCGTTTTGCAAACTCAATCGGTTTGGTAATCGAGCAAGTGCGCAG
>JAUIHB010000054.1 GCA_030432465.1 Gammaproteobacteria bacterium | reverse complement strand
TACAAGATACCGGATATATGTCAATGACCGTTATTCTTTCAAGCATTTCTGTTATTCAGGAAAAAATAATGAATACATAAAAGAGTTGTCTTTTATCGGGTAATCATATATGTCCGTGATTACTGGAATAGTTCTTAAATTTAAGCCTGCGGCTATCGCTAACTCTTCTTGAGACCAAAACTTTTGATGCCTTAGTTCAATTATAAACTCTGCATTTACTTTCATTAGATACTTATAACCTGTTTGTTTGAGACAAGGTAAACATACATTGGATTATTATACTTTCTTACGATTCCAATACGAAATTAACCCGAAAACTATATGACAGTAATACGACAGTTAGACTATTGATGCATTATAAGGCTTACAGCAATTGTGCAGGAATTTTCGCGTCAACTGCCTGTGATTGTTACATTTCTGTTTCGTCGACATACTTATCAATGAACTCTGCAAGGTTGTCAGCATATGGATTGCACTCCATTGTCTCGTGATCCGCAAAGCCAACTGAGAAATTATTCGATTCAAAAGTGGTTACAAAATAATCTCCGCTCCCATTTAGGCCGATAATAAAGTATCGCTCGGGCCATTTTTCACCATAAAAACCTACATTTCTTACGTTGAGGTTTTCCCTAGCAATTAATTCGGGATCGTCTAAAAGTCCAAAGTCTTTAGAATCTGTAGCAAGCAACTCTTTCGGATAGTTAGTAACTACGTCAACGTATGTTTGAGGCAACTTTTTATCTAGCTTTTCCTCTATGTATTTAATTCCAACTAGATCCAATTAGTAATCCTTCGAAAATGTAACAGCTGACTGAATGCAATAAATCTCATTAATATTCAAACGAGCGTTTAACTGCATTTCGACTTTTTGATTATTATCAAATACTTCCTTAACTTCGCGGTTATGTCAACTCCGTATTTAATACGACTTACAACAAAAAATAACTGTCTAGAATCAGTCGAGATTATGAACACTAAGCTTCTTCCCATAACTCATCATCAGGCGGCAGACTTTCAGGTGCAGAAATATCAGGCTGCCCTTCTGGCCACTCAATATTCAGTTGACTAATGAAGTCACTATAATCAATAAAAGCAATTACTTCTTGTTCGTAATCCAACTCCCAACTATTGTCTGACCAGTTTAAAAAATCATAGTGACCTGCAGCTTCACCTAATTTTAATGCCACAAAATATAACCCCTCTATTTTAGGAGTACCTGTTTTCCATTTAAGACTTTTTGTTTTATTCATTGCAAGTTCTCAAATTAAAATTTATTTCTAAAACGATCGGCTATATAAGATAGTTCGGTTAAATACATAGGAGAATTACGATAGGTTTCATGAGCATTCTTCAAAAAACCCAATATAAGATAATAGTTTGAATGGGTAAAGCCATTACAATAAATTAAAGCTGTGTTACTAGTTTTATGAAATACGGAACGAATTTCCCACTTTTTAGAAGTTTCATCTTTAATATGGATATGCTGCAAACCAGCTTGCTTCAACTGATAAGGAAAGTCAAACGGAACATCTCGGCCAAATATTTCAGGCCTAAGTCCTTCTTCTTTATATTCTCTAAATTGCTCAGTTAAGATTTTAACTTTATCTTCCGGTATACTTTATTTAAAGTGTGGACTTAAAAATATTTTCACTGCCATTACGTCTTCTCTACTTCAGTAAAAATAATATGGGAAGAAGTTTTTTTATTCTTTGACAAAGAGTTCTTTATTTTCAGTTCAGAAATTACAGCATCTTGAGCATTCAATTTTTTATTATCTTTACCATTTAGTTTCTGTTTTCTAATAAAAACTGATTCTTTCATTTTTAGTCCTTTAGTTTATTTAATGTTTGTTATTCTCATACATCACTATAAAACGAACAAACAACCGATGCTTCACAAGAAACAGTAAAAAACAAACCGGGTTCAATTCACGATAAATATTTATCGACCCACACCTGAAAAACACAAAACGCTAATACATTCAGGTTTTCATTTAGAAAAAGTAAAGGCGTTTCAACTGAAAAAGACTACCGTTAATCAATTGAAACGACAACTAATTCTTTTAAATATTCAATCTCAAAATAAGAATACCAATATTCTCAAAACAACATATTCATATTTATCATAGCAACCCTCCTAACAGAAGGGCTTTATCATTTTTACTCACTCATTGACACAATACTTTTCGATAATGCGGAAGGACATCATTGTCTTTGTGTTGCTCAAAAAAATTGGTGACGACATTGGGCATGTGGAGGTTTAAATACTTTACGCTTTCAAATGTTTCTGGATGATAGTTTCGGTTGTTGATGGGTTGGTCGTATTTCAGGAGTAAATTTTCCAGTGCGGCTTCGGTGTGATACAAGTTGCAACAGATGCTGTAAATAACTTCGCGCTGATAGTCGCTGTTGAGCTCGTAAATATTATGCATTAAATAATCGGATGTGAAGCCGTTAATGTTTCTTACTTTAAATAAGGTTTCGATTAATTGTTGTTTACGACTTAGTAATTTCATTGGTTTTCCTTTTTTAAAAAACAAAAAATATTCAGTTAATTTTTTAAATGCTAGTGGTTGATTTAATGACTGACTGAAAAGCGCAAACGTTCTTTCCATAAGCGTTCGTCCAGTTCCTCAAACTGGGTTGTGATGAAAAGTAATTAGTGATTGCCGACTCAAAATTAACTTTTATTTCGGGTGCTAATCAGCGGTGAGGTTAATCTCACTTTTCATCTGAAACTTGGAAAATCGGTTTTAAATGCTTTTAGTTAACTGTAAAAGTTAGCCAGATTTTTTCTTCCGATAGCAAAAGGTGAGCCTTAAAACAGACAGGCAGGTGATAACCAATTGATTATATTGAATATTTGCCACTGCGATAAAAATGCAGTGCTTGAGAAACTGGACTCGCGCTGATAGCGCAGCCGATGTACAATGCATGTACGTCATCGTTTTTACTCCTGTGATGAGTGAAACTTTGGCTAATCTTCGACTGAGTGTGTGGAGCACTCGACTGAAGGTGGGCCGCTAATTTTAGGATTGGCGGTCTTTACTCTTCACTCGTTGGGTCGCATTTAACCTTGTAAAACATCTTACAGACCGAACGAGTTGCCAGACCATTTCCAACCACTAGCACTAACGATACTAGCATGACGGTTGAAATGTGCACATAAAAAACACATACAAATTTGAGATAATTTTGCAATTAATTTTATCTCTTACAATACCTGTTTGCAGCATTAGGGAAATCATGGCATCTTCAATTTATTATAATATTATTAGCGTATAATGCGGCAGATAACCTTAGAAAATATCTTTTATTGTTGCGTTAAATCATGTTGTTAGGTTAAATCACTGAGTTGTAACATTAAAAAATTTGTTAGTTGTATTAAAAGTGTTCAATTAAAAATAAATGGAGAGAATTATGCCAAAAAGAATTGCTGGCGAAATAATTGAAAGAGAAGTTCCGTCTCGTGAGGGGATTGTGTATATCACCTCAAGATATGTTTATAAAGTGTTCGGTGGAAGAACTAATCCATATGATGAATTAGGTAAATATAAAGCGGCTGAAGGTCGGGGTGTTCCTGTTCCTAGTACGGCTAAGTTTACAGCTCAATTACAAGATGGTTCCAGAACTGAAGATGTAGGTGGATTACGATCCACAAAAGCTTCAGGACGTTTTTTTCAACTGAGTAAACCTGGCGGCGAAAGTATTCTGATTAATGAAATTAATCGAATGACTAATCGTGAGTTAATTAAAGTGGTTATTAAAGGTTTACAAAGTGCTGGTGAAATTGGTGTGACTGATCCACAAGGCTTTGTTGCTATTAATAGTAATCCACCTTTAACATTTATAGATTTGCATTATCGTGGCTCGCCAAGTCCTATTACTTTTCAAGCTGTAATAAACGCTGCTGAAAGGCGATTGGAACAACTAGGCTAAAAATTTAGTTATAATGTGGTTTAACAAAAAAACGAATTTGAAATAATAAAGTTTAATATTTAACCATTAGAAAAATCATTAATATCATCAATATTATATTAAGTACGCCTAGTGAATAGGTATTTAAAAAAGACATAAGGAGAGTTTGCATGGCTGGTGGAAATAATAAAAGTTTTAGAAACAATCCACAAAGATTTATTCGTACGCATCAATTAATGATTAGCCCGTTTGGTCATGGTTCACAAAGGTTGACCGCTGGTGCAATGAATATCGATTTGGTTTCAATTGATCCTCATAATGCCCAGTTTATTCGGTTAGAAGATTTTGCATTAAGACAACATAACAGTAGCGCGCGTTGCGTGAGTGCTTATTTTTTGCCAGCAGTTGTTGATAATACATCAACTCTAGCGATTGGCGGGGCGAGAGATTATATGTTTACTGCGGATTTAAGTGGCTGCCTTTTTGCGGCTTATGGTGCAAACTCAACCAATATTACGGTAGAGCATGTTAACGTGAGAACGGGCGCTGCGGTTGTGCCAATTTTGGGGCGAGCTCAAGCGATTATCAATGCTAATTATAATTATTATAAAATTCTTTCTCCTGTTCCTATTCCCAACGCTAACCCTGCACATGTTAAAACTTACAATGCTAACTCTTCTGTTGTGGGTATAAGACGAGGCGGTTGGCAGTTCCATTACAAACCGAATATGAATGCGATTGCACAGTTATAATTTTATTTTTTAATTTGATTGAAAAATAACAATGAGAGCGTCATTAAGAAATAAAATTATTGAAGTGTGTGATAAAAAAATGGCGTTAAAAGGCCAGTCGGTTGGACTTTCTTTTTACGCTTTTTTTGCCAATAAAAATGATGATCCTGAATTGCTTATGGAAGCGGCGACTTGGTGGATTAAAACTCATCAATTAGATCATTTTGAGAAAGCAATTAAAATTAAAAAAATGGTTGAAAAGGGACTTTGATTTAATCAGTTGAAAATTATTTTCAGTGTTTATTTTAAGGGTGAAGCTGTTTCACCCTTAAAATATTACTGTTAATATATTTGTTGCTAGATTTTACCTGCTATTTATTTTTAATCAGATAATCTAATCCACCAGTAATTGCAGCCACTTGCGCAATAACACAATCTTCATCATTTACTTTGGGACTATCTGGGTAAACTTCTGTGGTGGTGACGTATTTTGCGTTTGTAAGACTTGCACATAAACTCAATTTTTTTATGGCATAATTGATTACGCCTTCCTGTGCTAAGGTTTCACCAATGATTTTTCCGTCATTATCGGCTGGAGCAATATGAGTAACCTTTCTGACGGAGTCGATAATCGCTTTTTGAAACGCTGGTGTTGGGTTTTCTGTATCTCCGACACAATAAAATCCATCTGGGATATTCCAGTTGGTATGTGTTACGCCATCTCTGGCGGCTAATGCTGGTCTAAAAGTTGTGTTGTCTGTATCGGTGGTTTCGTGCAAATCAATATGAGCAAGAATTGGAGTTTGAAGTGATGCAACATGCTGCATGATATTTGCTGATTCTTGCGCAGGAGTGTCCTGATAAAAAGAACGATTGGGATCAATCGCATTGGGATTCCAGCGATTAATTGTTTCGTATCCCCAAGGGCTGATACAAGGCGCAACGATAAAGTTAAAGTGCTCGGTATAATCAAAAATCTTTGCTTCTAAAAATCGTAATGCACCATGAACCCCACTGGTTTCGTAGCCGTGAACCCCGCCTGTGATCAGTATTGTTGGTTTAGCATCATCCCAGTTGCGTGTTTTTACTGAAAAAAGAGGATATTGTTTTTGCGCGTATGTGAGAGTTGCGTATTGAGTTACTTCTAGTGATGGTTTTAGTTTTTCTATTTTTGTGATGACATCATCGGCATAAGAGCGCTGAATTTTTTGTTCAGCTAACCATTCTGCTTTTTCTTTTTCACCCCATTTTTGGGTTTTAGCTGAGGTTGGTTGTGCGTTAGATTCACTCATTTGTTTACCTTGTGGGTTAGTCGCTTAGATTAAAAACTAAATTAGTTGTATTGCATCGTGGTGGTCAATGCAAAATATGGTTTAAATGATAACAAATACTGAAAGAGAATAAATAGAGCGTAAGGGTTTAAAATCATATTTTTAGTTTATTTAGTTATATTAAACGAAGAATTGAGATAATTAAGTCAGATAAATTTAAGTCGAGGATTTCTCAGCCGATGTTAGAGTTGACTTTTAATAACTCAGGAGCTGAGCTCATGATTAACCCACTTTTATCAGGTTCATCTTTGCTGTCAAAAGAGGGACTGTCTGGTTTGTTGCCTAAAACTGGACAATTTGCCAAAGGTACTCAGGCAGATTTAAAAAATAATAGTGCCACACAAAACCGTGATAGTTTTGCATTATTTAACAAGGTATTACAACAGGCTTATCAGCGCCTTTCTGAAAATCAATTTTCTAAATTTTCAGGTCAGCCCTCTGAGTCAAATGCTCAGTTGGCTTCACCTTACGCAAAAGTTAGTCCTAGTAACGATAAAATTACTTCTGATCAAGCAGCAGGTAATATTCTTGATTTTATTACTCAAAGGTTAAAGTCTGATGCCGCGCAAGGTGCCAGTAAAGAAGCGTTAGTTGAACGGTTAGAGCAAGGGCTTTCCGGATTTATTGAAGGTTTTAATGAAGCTAAAGAACAGATAGAAGCGCTTGGTTTATTGACGCCGAAATTAGCTGAAGAAATTGGTGAAACTTACAAAAAAGTGACTGAGGGGATTGATGCGTTAAGAAATCAAATTAATGATGGTTCGCTTTTAACTAATAAACCCAAGTCTACAACAGCTTTAAATCGTGCAAGTATTTCTGGATCGGCAAGTGAACAGGAAACATTTTCTTTATCTTTAGTGACGCAAGATGGAGATCGAGTCAATATTGAAATTGCCAAAGCCAGTCAGTCAAGTTTTGCAGCGAACTCTGGTGCAGAACAAATTAATTTAGGTTATCAAACATCTTCTTCAAAATTATTTGAGTTATCTGTTGAAGGTGAATTAGATGAGGAAGAGTTGGGAGCTATTAATGATTTATTGCAAGATGTGCAAGGCATTGCCTCTGAGTTTTATCAAGGTGATTTGGATGATGCTTTTTCATTGGCGCAAGAGCTACAAATTGACCGAGATCAACTAAGTAGTTTGAATCTGGAGCTAACTAAAACAACGACTACTAAAGCCGTTGCCGCTTATGAGTCGGCTGGCGGAGGAAGCCCTAGTTTACCTTTTCAATCGTTGCAGCAACTTTTTGATAGAGTTGAAACCTTATTAGACAATGCTCGTAAATTTTCTGAACCACTAAGTTTGCTGGATGATGTGGTTTCTGCAGTTGAGCAATTAGGTTTTGCACAAAACAATCAACAAGGTGCTGATGATTTGAAAAATAATCTGAATGATTTGATCTCAAAATTTGAGTTGTAATCATTTAATTGTTATTAGATTTTAATGTTTCAATACTTAATAAAACGCCGACAGAACGTCGGCGTTTTATTGATGATTGTTGCTCTTTTGATTAATTAATTACGACAACCTGCGGTATCAAAATCTACCACAATCGATGCTCCGCTAGATGCACCTGTCACTTTTAAGTAACCCCAGTATTGACTTTGGTTAGTTAAGTAAATGCATTCAGCATTGCCTGAGTTTGAAGAGCTACCTGTTACGTTACTACCGTTAGGCCAACCACTATTACTAAACTCTAAGTTTAAGTTTCCTGTTCCGTTACCTGATGATATTGCGATACTTGAATGACCGCTAACATCAGGAATACTGAACCACATTGTACTACTTGAACCTAAACAGGTTACCGTTCCGTTAGTTAATGAACCGCTGGTTTGAGGTGATTGCGTTGCGCAAGCATTTGGCACATTACCGCCAGGGTTCGTGTTTCCTTCTGTGTAACTACCAGTCAGGTTTGTGCTGTAAGCGCTGTAACCTCTCACCATGACATGATAAGTACCTGCTTGTACATTGCTTATGTTACATGTTTCATTGTTTCCACTGACATAAGGGCGACAGTCATAATCACTTTGTGATGGAGCTGAACCAAATTTTACATAAATATCAGCATCGCCTGTACCGCCGTTTAACTTAAAGCTTAAGTTAGTTGCATTGGCTGGGACTGCCATGGTGTAAAACTTTTCTGAGGCTTGAGTACCAGAAATACTTTTAGATTGTCCATTACTCAATTGAGTACCTGTGCTTCCACCAGTAACCGTTGCGGTTGTGCTTGCAGAATGAGTTGCACCTTGATCATCTGTTACTGTTAAGGAAACGTTAAAGGTGCCTGCGTTGGCATAGCTGTAGGTTGGGTTTGCGTTAGCACTTGTTCCACCATCACCAAAATTCCAAGCATAGCTAGCAATTGTTCCATCAGGGTCGTTTGAACCTGCACTGCTGAAGCTCATAGAGCTATTCGCGGTTCCTGTATATGGACCATTAATATTGGCAACAGGTGCTTGGTTATTGTTACCTGTTTGGTAGCTGGCTAACAGTGTTACACCTGAAAAGGTATTGTAAGCTTTAACTCTTGCGTACCAACGACCAGCACTAGGTGTTGCGACATTACAGGTTTCAGCATTACCTGACTTGTAAGGACGGCAAGTGTAACTTGAGTCGGTTGGTGTTGCATTAACTTGAGTGTATAAATCTGCATCACCGCTGCCACCACTTATCTGGATTGATAAATTAGTCGCACCACTTGGGACGTCAATATAATAGTTAACGCTTTGTCCTGTTGTCGCTGATAATCCTGTTTTAGCAACGCCATTCTGTAATTCATTTCCACCTGCAGCACTGATTGTCGCTGTTGTTGTTGATGAATTTGTTGCACCTTGGTTATCGGTAACAGTTAAAGTAACCGTGTAATTTCCTGAACTATTATAGGTGTGGTTTGGATTAGCGGAAGTACTTGAAGTGTTATCACCAAAATTCCATGAATAACTTGCTATGCTTCCGTCAGAGTCAGAGGAGCCTGCACTGGAAAAGCTAATTGCTGAACCTGCTTCGCCGCTATAAGGACCGTTAGCTTTAGCTGTTGGCGGAACATTGCCACCATCAGGGTTAGCTGTTCCGGTTGCAATTAAATTCGCTTCTGTCCACAGTGAGCTACGAGAGGTGTGGTTGGTAGCATTAACCATTCTATCAACTTGTTGTTGAGTGAAGTTTGCATACTGATCTGAGTAATGCATAAAGTTTTGCCAGTTGGTCATTTGACCTAAACAGTTTCTTGCTTGTAACCCGCTATTGTCGACTTGTGGCGTATCACAAATTTGATCACCTGTTGAGGAACAATAGTTCTGGTTTGTTGAGTTACAACCACCTTGAAAGGTATGAATTAAATTCAACCAATGTCCAAATTCATGAGTTAAAACGGAACGGAAATTTTCAGAAGTATTGGTTCCTAAATAAGCGCCATTGTAGACAACACGTGCGAGGTTGTTGTTTGACATATAGGTATCTGGATACCACGCGACCCCTGAGTTTGTTGTTCCACCGTCAGCGTACAAATCATTCTGAATATAAACATTCATATATTTGAAGTTATCCCATGCATCGGCCTGGATCAGTGAATCATATCCGCTACCATTTCCAAAACCAGATTGCGCTTGGTGATAGACAATCCCCGTTGTTGCATTTCCATTGGGATCAATTTTGGCCAGTCTAAACTCAATATTCATGAAGTCTTTAATATTTTCAAACTCACTGATGATTGAACCATAGTCTGCTGTTAAACCTTGAAAGTCTTCATTCGTTTTTTGTAAGGCATCAATAATGATCGCATCATTCACGCTTTTCCCATTAAAACTTGTGCCATAAACATGGAAAACAACAGGAATAATATAAGAAGGTACAGCTGCTAAATTTTGATCAACTTGAGTTGATCGTGAATTTAGAAGTTGTGGTCTGGAAAAACTTTTTGCATTAAAAGTCTGGTGTTCTTTTAGTGATGCTGGATGGGTGTTGAAAAGTTGTTGCATTGCCGTTTCCGTTCCGCAGTGTGCTCCTTCCAGTGGGGCCGAGGCGTGTAGTGCTGGAGTTATCAATAACATTGATAAGCACATGGTTTTATTAAAAATTTTTTTTATCATGAGAGGATTCTCCGAAAACTTTCTACTATTGTGAACGTGTTATATTTATATTTTTACGTTCTTTATTATTTAATTCATATCTGTCTTTTAATTGAATTTGCAATTAATAAAAGATTGATTAGTTGTCCCAACAACTGCACACCATTTGTATGGTACAGCTTTATTCCATATTGCATTGTTCAAATGATTAGAAATAAATTAACTCTTGTACGCAATAAAAATGCTATTGCATGCTAAATAATATATCCAATTGGGCGATTTGTATACAGTTTTTAGACGCGATAAGATGTGATTTTTGATAGAAAAATTTAGAATATTTTAAATATAAGTCTTAAATTACAATAAGTTAAAGTTAGTTTACTATTTAAGATAACGCGTATATAAATTATGAAATATTTTTCCTGATGTGGTCATTTTTTTCAGAAAAAAATTTTATTGTTTGGTTTGAGAGTTAATTTAATATTGACGATGTACTTTGCAGAGATGCTTCATCCTGAACCTGTTCAAAAATCGCATTCATTAATTGATAGTCTTGTAGTGTTTTGCTACAGGTTTGCTCCAAGTGCTCCCAGAGTTGTGATGTTTGTTGATAAGTTAATATTAAATAGTCTTTTAATTTGGGTGAATGATTGGAATTACTGTGTTGAGATTGATAATGCATATAAAGTTTTCGTGAAATATTAAGTTGTGCTAACGATGCTACAGCTAAGTTTTGATCACAACTTGCTAATAAAGCATTTTCAATAAAATAATCTTTAAGCTGTTCATATGGTATAAAATTATTATTGGTTATTTTCGCAATTTGTTGGGGTTGATTGTCGATAATAGTAATGCCCAGATCTATTTTTTCAATATACCGCATTAGTCTTGTTGCAGAAGCAATACGAATAATTTCATTTCCATTATGGGATAACGAGATTAGATAATTTTTTAACGAATGTGCAGGCATTAAAAGTTTAAACTCTTTTGATGAAATAGCGGGTAATTGATATTTGCCTTGTGAGTTGGTTTTTGTTTGAGACTCAGGAAAGTTATTGTGTTTTACAATAGCGTCTTGGATTGGTTGCAAAGACTTTAGCTCAATAACATAACCTGAAACTTCAGGGGTGTGATAAATACTTGTGTAACTCGGTATGCAGCCTGAAAGTAAGAAGCTAGATAACCATAAGGTAATCTTCATTTTTTTTGCCATTGATTTGCACTAGTTATTTATTGAGTTCATAGGTCATTATGGTTTAATAAAAAAACTTGTCAATTTAATTGATTATTTGAGGTCGAGTGATGAAAGGTAAGTGTCTTTGCGGTGAAGTCAGGTTTAGTATTGATGATCAATACTCTCATATATATCAGTGTCACTGTTCTCTTTGTCGTCAAGTTTCAGGTTCCAGCAGTAATTCATCGCTCATTGTTGCACAAGAACATTTTCATTGGTTATGCGGTGTTTCACTGATTTCATCTTTTGTTAAAAGCACAGGATATCGTTCTGATTTTTGCTCACGATGCGGTTGTCCTGCACCTAACTCGATGAAAAATGGGAATGACATTTGGGTGCCAGTAGGGTTGCTTTATGAACATAAGCCGTTGAAAGTGGTTGCTCATTTATGTACTGAGTCAAAAGCACAATGGGATACTATCAGTGAGCATGGTGCTCAATTTAAGAGTATGCCTGAACTGCGAGATTTATATCATGTTTTGGATGATAAATAAAAGGCTAGAAATTAATTGAGAACAGTCATTCAATCTTACTGTTCTCAATTAAAAATTTTCAGTTAAAAAATGCAATACTTGAAAAAGGCAATGCTAAAAAACGTTGTATCAACAGTAATTGGCATAACGCATAGCATCGTTAATTAATGGGTGAAATATCGTGGTTTGAATGGGTTTTCGGTAAGCAATAATGTCGTAGGATTTTAAATAAAAATTTGAATATTTAACTTTATCACTTTGGTTTCCGCCGAGTAAATTAATGGTCGTTGGAGTTGATGAGTTATAAAAACCTACATGATAGCCTGTAGAGCTACCTGTGCTTGAGTCAGAATTTTTATTTTTTCTTTTTATTACGGTAATGATGCCTTTATATGGCGTATTAACTTTTACACCCCAAGTTGCCCAACTTTTTGCTAAAGCATTGTTAGTACCTTTGATACCTGCTTGGTTTAACACCCAGTTTACAAAAGACGAACACCAAGGGACTTCGTCCGTTTTGGCACCAAGTGTTGTGGTTGCATGGTAAGCAATAATGCGTTCGTTGTGTTTGTTTTTTTCACTGATTTCTGCAATTCCAAGTTCGGCTTTTGCAATATCGAACCAAGGTGCATTAACTGTAATCATCGGTGTGTCTGTCGCTGCTTTTGGCGCAACACCTAAAGCTTTCCAGGTATTTTTTCCTGCAATACCATCAGCAGTTAATTTTTTTTCTTTTTGAAACCGAATAAGCGCTTCTTTAGTTTTCGCTCCAAAATCGCCATCGACCATGAGTTTGGGGCTGGGTTTTAAATACCGGTTTAATAATAATTGTAATTTAAGTACGTCTTTGCCCTTACTTCCTTGCTTAAGAACTAACATGGATAACTCCTAATTTAAATTAACATTACTCAAGTCAGTGTAAACCTCTGAAAACCACCACTGATTATTTTCTTTAATAAAAACAAAATCATGGATTTCGGCCTTTTGTGCCGCCATTTTTTTTGCCTTGCTCATAGGCGATAGTGCGAGTGTGCGATAGGTTGTTGGAAAAGCTTCTCCCTCTAGATCAACAAAAGTTTCCTGTTCCATAAATGTTGGCATTATATGGGAAAATTGACTTTGGTTGACTTGAAGTTCACCTTCAAAATCTAATTGGCCACGGAATGTAAATGGAAATTTGGTGAGTTTTGATAACTGTTGCCAGTTGTCATTTTCTATTGCAGAAACAAACTCGGAGTAAAAAGTCGTAAAATTTTCTCGATTTTTTTGAGAATTCTGAGGTTGAACTATATTCTGCTCAGAATTTTTTTTCTGAGCAACTTGCTCAGTCTCTTGGGCTTGTGAGCAACTGACAGTATTCCAACTCAATAATATTAAAAAGCTATTGATGGTGATTTTTTTAAACGCTAATTTCATGTGTAAAGCCTTTTAAATAGATCCTTGCTGCTTGCTAAAAATAACACTATCCAGAATAATTTTATCACCAACAATGATTTAATCAACTGATTAATAAATAGACTAAGTTTTTAATGTGTAATTTTGTGAGAAGATTAACTTTTTAAAGTTTTAGTCTTGTGTCGTAAGTTTATAGGAGGTTTTTGGGCTGGTAAGCCTATCGACGTTTTGCATTTTAATGGTATCGATAGGCTATTTGGTTGTAGAACAGAGCTGGAGGAGTGTTATTCGACAATTCGAGTGCCAAACTCCCCTGTGCCGTTTGCTACAGATTGAAATGCACCAGTACTTCTGCCGGAAACAATGGCGATGGTTTGAACGCCTTGTGACAATAGCGTCATAGCTTCTTCAACTTTTGGGATCATGCCACCTTGAATAATGCCGTCTTTGATTAATTGCTCAGCTTGTGCCTGATTGACTTGTTTGATTCGTGTTTCAGGTTGATTTAAGTCTTTAAAAACGGCACCAACGCCTGTTGTTAACAACAACAAGTCAGCTCTGAGCGCTGCGGCTATTTTGACTACCGTGGTATCGGCATTAATATTAAATATTTGGCCTTGTTCGGATATTCCCAATGTGGCAATTACAGGAATGACATTGAGGTTTAACAGGCCTTGCAGTAACGAGGCGTTAATATTGACAACATCGCCTACTTCACCAAAGTCGATTAGGTCTGTTTCGCCAGAGACTTTCATTGGTGGGCGCTTAGTTGCCTGTATTAGCAAACCAGACGCTCCGTGACAGCCAAATGCGGGCAGACCGGCTTGAATCAGCTCCGATGTAAGGTTGACATTCACTTCGCCAGCAATGGCCTGTTTGACGACTACCAAGTCAGCTGGTGAGGTAATTCTTCGACCTGCAATTTTGTTGGGAGTTAATCCATGCTTTTCTTGTAATGCGTTGGTTTGTGGGCCACCGCCATGTAATAACACCACGCGCCAGCCTTGCTGATGTAAATCTTTAATGTTTTGAGCAAGTCCTTCTCGCTCAAGTTGATCTAACAAAACATCACCGCCGACTTTAATGACGGCTATTGGGTTTGCATTGCTCACTGGTAAGCTCCTGAATCAGTCTATATTTGTTTGTTCGACCAACCCATCTATCTTAAAGAATCAATAGTTGGTCGAACTTAAATCGATTAATCAAATTTTGATTGTTAATTCGATAATGAGCAAATTGGACTAAGGCCACAATCCAGGGTTGTCTAAACCATAATGCGCAGGTTTTCCTGTCATCAGGTTGAAGCTTTGAATGGCTTGGCCTGCACCACCTTTAATTAGGTTATCAATTGCGCTGGTTAAACATAAAGTGCGTTTGCCTGTATCTTCATCAATTCGTGTATCAATGCCAATTTCAACTCTTGCAGTACCTGACACCGCTGCAACTTCCGCGGGTGAGCCATGAGGGCGAACACTGGTTAATTTGTGATCGGCATAATAATCTTCGTAGATTTTCTGAATATCGGCTTGTTGCATATTTTCAGGTAAGTCCATTTGCGATACTGCTAAAATACCACGCACAAGTGGTGCTGAAACTGGTACAAAATCTAGTGAAATCGTATCGGCACCACCGTGGATCAACGTTTGTACGATTTCTGCACGGTGTTGATGATGAAGCGATTTGTAAGCTTTCAAATTATTTACGCGCACCGCATGATGAGTTCCTGCTTGTGGTTTTACTCCAGAGCCTGATGAGCCTGTCATGGCAACGGTGCGGATATTGGTGTTTTTGAGTAGGCCTGCGCTAGCTAAGGGTAAAAGCCCCATTGCTATACCTGTTGCAAAGCAACCGGGACTGGCAACATGCTTAGCATTTTTAATGGCTTCGCTGTTGAGTTCTGGCATACCGTAAACAAAAGTCCCTAGGCGATCTGCACAAGGATGTTCTGGTGCGTAATCGCGGGTATAATCTTCCAGCTTTTCCAAGCGAAAATCACCTGAGAGATCAATAATTCTGACATCTAAGTCAAATAACTCCATCGCTACTTTTGCTGTAATGATGTGTGGCATGGCTAAGAAAATAATATCTGCGCCATCGGCACACTCGCGTGGTGTGATGTCTTGCAGCTTAATATGATCGTACCCTGGGAGATTGCGGTGTACTTGACTGACTGAATTGCCAATAAAATCTTTGCTCGATATACGTAATAACTCAACGTCGTCGCGAGTTAAAACGTGACGTAAAATTTCTGCTGCGCCATAACCTGCACCGCCAATAATGGAAACTTTGATTTTACTCATGATAGTAACTTCCTAGATTAAATTTAGTTGATTGCTTTGACACCAGCCTACAATCATTGTAATAAAACTGATCTCGCATGAGCACCGCGTCAGAAAGCTTCCGAAAGATACATGTTTAATACATGAGGCTTTCGGCAACCTGCCGTCATTCCCGCAGCCATTGCTCCCATCAAATTTGATGTGAACTTATTCATGTTAATTGTTACTGATTAACTAGCTCACACACTGGTTTGATGTATTGAGCTGATTAAACTGTCAACTTAACAATAAATAATATTGCGTTTGCAACATTGGTTTGTTGGATAATGTTTGTTTTAAGTAATTCACAAATTAATAAAAAATTCGTTTATGAAAACAACACTATCTAACGGGAGTGATTATGCCTAAAGCCCGTGTAAGTTGCCATAGTTAGATACGATAGTCGTGGTATAAAGTGCTCTTTTTGTACAAAAAATAGTAGGTCCTTATTGATTTTAGTACTTGACAATTTTGGTTAGAATTTTTTTACACTCTGAACAGGACAATCAAATATCCTATTCCTCCTTTTTGAATAGATTAAAGAGCCTATATTTTGACTCGTCGTATTTTTCGAAAAACTCCCCTTTTCGCTCATACACATCATCACTCAAAAGCAAGCTTAGAGGTTTCAGTGCATCAATTTGAGAAAAGATGACCTTGTTGATTGCCACCACTGGAAGCGCAAGAATTAGACCTGCTAACCCCCACAAAGACCCTCCAATAATTAAGGAAAAAAGGGCGGCAAATGGATTGATTTTTACACTGTTGCCCACCACGTTTGGGGTAATCAGATTTCCTTCGATAGCTTGAATGAAGCCATAGAGGAAAATAATAGAAACTGGTTGCCAAAGAGAATCGGTAGTAGCTATAGCGTAGGTGAAAGGCAACAGTCCGCCAATGAAAGTCCCGATGTAAGGGATGATTGCCAGAAAAGCCCCAAGAAATCCCCAAAAAAACGCGTAATCAATTCCGAT
>JAUIHB010000053.1 GCA_030432465.1 Gammaproteobacteria bacterium | reverse complement strand
GTGGTGTTTTAAGTTGCGCCACATAATAGAAGTTTTTATTTGGTGGTGTTTGTAATTGGATATAGTCGTGCTTTCGTCCCTGGCTGGTTGTACCTGGTTTCAACCAGCCCTTTTTTCGCAAGTTAAAATAAACCGTTAACTCCAGGTTTCATTTCATTAGATTGTCTTTCAATTACAGAAGTTAGTGCCTGCGTCTGTGTTTGATTATGTTTATTGAAAACCAATACTTTTTGATAGGCTATGTTTGGACGAGATGGTATAGACGACATTATTGCGCTATATTTAAATTGTTTGATAGCAGTTAAAAATACTAGAGAGCTTGTTGTCAAAGTCCTTTATAGAACAACAGAATTTAATAATAATTATTTCGCATACTGATGAGAATTATTATAAAACAGATAGATAAAAGTAAAATCGATTGGTATGACATTTCGCTTATTTAAATCTCAAGCGTTATTCTGTTTCATACAATACTTTGATTTAGCTAATATTTAAATTTAGTTTATGTATTTGTTTGAGTAATTCACGCCCTTTTCATCGAGAACTTTGCTGCTAATGAACAGAATAAAAACAACCCGACATAATTGCTTCCCATTAAACACTATTTTTGTATCGATATTTTTTGTTAGTCTATTACTCGGCTGTCAGGAGACAACTAAGGAAAATATTGAATCGCTCAAAGTCTCAGAAGAAGAAACGATTAATCAGACTTCTCAGGAAAATAATAATACCCGATATTCTGAATTCTCAAAGCAACTACAGGTATCCTATCGGGTAGTTAATAATGCTGTTGGTGAAAACTGTAATCCAGAATTAGGCGACGGTAATTGCTTTCTAGCTGAATTCAAACTGGATTTACCAAAACCTATTGACCTGACAGACTGGGAGATCTACTTTTCTTTTATGTCGCCTATACAATCAGTGTTAAATCCTGAATTTGAGATTGAACATGTCAATGGTGATTTGCATGTCTTAAAAGCAACTGAAAAATTTTCTGGTTGGGGAAGTGAGAATAAGCAATCAATCATTATTCCTTTTAAGGCGACTTTTTGGCATTTATCACAGTTTGATTTACCACCTAATTTTTATGTGCGAGCAGAAAATGGAAAAGCATGGATAATTGAATCAACCAAAGCTCAGATTGATCCAGAAACGGGATTAGAGACATTACCTTTCGTAGAAAAATTTGAAAGTAAAAAGAAACAGTTTAACCGCACTCAACAAGATTTAACTGCATGGATAGACACCACCAAACGTTTTGAAATTAATCAAGCAATAAACCTCTCAGGCAAATCTAATGACAACCAATACCGTGTTATCCCACAAGTAACATCGAAAAAAATCATTGAGTCAGCGGAGCTCGTTGATCTTAATCAATTAGTTTATTTATCGAAAAATGATTTTTCTTTTCAGCAAGATGATCCCGTGTTGCTTAGACTACGCGAGTTTGGAGTGAATATTGTCAATAGAGACAAAAGTCTGAATGATGACCACATTATGCTGTCTATCGAAAAATCAGAGCCGTTAAAGGCGCAGGATGATGTTGATGAAAGTTATGAACTGACGATTCAAAAAAATAAGATATCGATCAAAGCACCTCATAAATCAGGTGCTTTTTATGCACTGCAGACATTAGCAAGTTTAGTGAAAATAGATAACTTGATATTACCTTCTATGCAGATTATTGACTCACCACGCTTTCCTTTTCGTGGTTTTCATTTAGATGTTGCGCGTCATTTTAGAGATAAAGCATTTGTTATTAAGTTGCTCGATCAAATGGCTGCATATAAATTGAATAAGTTACATTTACATTTGGCTGATGATGAGGGATGGCGTTTAGAAATTCCTGGATTGCCAGAATTAACTCAAGTAGGTAGTCGCCGTTGCCATGATTTGCAAGAAGAGCAATGTCTGTTAGCTCAGTTGGGAAGTGGACCTTTTTCTGATAATGAGGGAGCAGCTCAGTTTTATTCTCGTGATGATTATCAATATATTTTAAAACAGGCCAAAATAAGGCATATTGAGGTTATTCCATCGCTTGATATGCCAGGACATTCAAGAGCTGCGGTTAAATCAATGTTAGCGCGTTTTAAAGTTTATCGAGATCAGGGAAAGCTAGAACAAGCAAAAGAGTATCTGTTATCCGACATGCAGGATGAAAGTCAGTATTTATCGGTACAGTTTTACCAAGATAACACTCTTAATGTTTGTCAGGAATCAACTTACCGTTTTGTAGAAAAAGTGATTGATGAGGTTGTGTTATTACATGAGCAGGTTAATGTGCCATTGCAGACCTATCATATCGGTGCTGATGAGACAGCAGGGGCGTGGGGGAAATCACCTGTATGTCAGAACTTTATACAAGAAAATAATTTAGTTATTGATGATCTGACCAGTTATTTTATTAAACGCATTGCAAAAATTTTGGATAAAAAGTCTATTCAAGTTGCTGGGTGGAGTGATGGATTGAGTCCAATTGCGGAATCTGAATTACCAGCAAATATTCAAGCTAATGCTTGGACGCCATTATTTTGGGATGGCCATAAAGTCGCTCACTCAATGGCGAATAAAAACTGGGACGTTGTTATTTCAATTCCTGATGCAACTTATTTTGATTTTCCTTATGAGGCTAACCCAAATGAACGTGGTTATTATTGGGCGAGTAGAGCGACAGATACGCGTCAGGTATTTGAATTAATGCCAGAAAACTTGCCTGTTCATGCAGAAATCTGGAATGATCGGCAAGGATTACCTATGGTTTTAGACGATCGAGAGCAATTGGATGAGCAGGGGAAAGTGATTTATGTTCCTATGCAGAAAGGCAAAAATTTTAAAGGATTGCAGGGTCATTTATGGAGTGAAATGGTACGGTCTGATGCGATTGCCGAGTATATGATTTTCCCGAGAATTGTGGCTTTAGCAGAAAGAGCTTGGCATAAAGCAAAATGGGAACCTGATTATAATCACAGTGGAGCGTTATACTCTAGAAAAAACCAGGTATTTGATAATCAGGCAAGGAAATTACGTGAAAATGATTGGCATAGCTTTGTTTTCAGCTTGGCTAATAAAGAGCTCGCTAAACTTGAAAAAACGAATGTTCAATACCGAATTCCACCTCCGGGAGCTGTAATTATTGCGCAAGAGCTTGCTATTAATCACGTTTTTCCAGAAATGCCTCTGGAGTATCAGGTTAATCAGCAGCCGTGGCAGACTTATACGGTTCCTGTTCAACTTGATTGGTCTGAGGTTAAAAGTTTGCAGGTGAGAGCTCGCAGTTTGGATAAAAAACGAGTAAGCCGTAGTGTTAGTGTTAAATTGCCTAATCCAGAGTAACTGTTAGATTAGACTTTAATATTGAAAAGAAAATAAAGCGCTTTTGTTGGTTTTGTGGGGAAATTAAAATAATTAATGACAGCGCTGTCATTTTGAGGTACGCTAACTTGTATCGTTAAGTCGTAAATTTTAAGTTAACCAGTTAAAGCAATTGAGGGTGTTGAGTGACTTCTCTGTTAGATAAGGAAAATAACTACTATCTAGGAGTTGATGGTGGTGGCAGCAAATGCAAAGCCATAGTGACATCGGCTGACGGCCAAGTCGCGGGAGTTGGGGTCAGTGGGCCTGCTAATCCGTTGCATGGTATGGATAAATCTGTGGCATCAATTATTGATGCGAGTCAGCAAGCTATTGCTGATGCTGGGCTTGCTGGGCTGGCATTAGAAAACGTTGTGGCTGGTATTGGGTTAGCTGGAGTCAACTTGCCTTGGCTATTTCAGCAGGTGCAATCCTGGCACCATCCTTTTAAGCAAATGTATCTAACTACCGATTTGGATATCGCCAATATTGGTGCTAATGATGGTAGCGAAGGTGCAGTGATTATCGTTGGGACAGGTTCTTGTGGTTATTCCTGTGCCGGCGGTAAAAAAGTGATTTTAGGTGGGCATGGTTTTCCTATTGGTGATATTGGCAGCGGTGCTTGGATGGGTCTTAAAGCTGTTCAGCATACGCTGCTGGTACTTGACGGCTTTGAAAAAAGCTCCCGAGTCTCTGAGTCGGTTTGTGAGGTCATGGGGATCAATAATGCATTGGCTCTATCTGAGAAAGTTGCAGGGCGTTCGTCACGCCAATACGCGAAACTCGCTTCTGTTATTTTTGCTAGTGAAGCAGAAGGTGATTTTGTGGCGAAAGCTATTGTTGCTGAAGGTGTGAGTTATATTGTTTCTATGAGTGAAACTCTGTTAAAAAATAAACCAAAGCGAATTTGTATGATAGGTGGTCTGGCCAAATTCATTTTACCTAGAATGCCACACAATATTGCTGCACAATTTGTTGAACCTATTGCACAACCTGAAATTGGTGCGTTGACTTTTGCGCAGCAGAACTGGCAAGACAAACATAAGCAAAGTGCTTAATTTTTTAGTTTTATGGAATGAGTGCTTCGGTGCTCTTATTTTCGAGTCGCCAACTTAACTTTATTAGTGAAGATAACAATGTCTGATTATTCTCAAACGGTCGCTGCTCAGCCGAAACTCAAGAGCTTAATGGAAATTGAAGCTACACAAGCGTCAGAAAAAATTGAGTTTCAATTACAAAAGAATCAAGCTTTAATGAAACAGCTTGGCGAAAAAATTCGAGAATATAAACCTCGTATGGTTATGCTGGTGGGGCGCGGCTCTTCGGATCATGCAGGGGTCTTTGCTAAATATTTAATTGAAATTGAAACAGGGATTCCGACTTTTGCCGCCGCTCCATCTATCGCAACAATTTATAAAAAGCCGCTCAAAGTTGAGCAAACAATGGTTATTATTATCTCTCAATCAGGAAGAAGCCCTGATATTTTAGCGCAGGCTAAACAGCTGAAAAATGCTGGTGCTTATTGTATTGCACTACTTAACGACGAGAAAGCACCCTTAGCTGAAATTGTTGATTCAGTTGTACCCTTAGCTGTAGGTGAAGAACGTTCGGTTGCAGCAACTAAAAGTTATCTGGCAACGTTATCAGCTATTTTGCAATTAGTTGCTTATTGGCAGCAAAATAATGAGTTGATAGAAGCACTAAGTGGTATTCCAGCTGCGTTACAGCAAGCCGTGGACAGTCAGCCACAACTGCTACCAACGGATCTTTTTGAAGTCAGTAATTTAGTGGTTTTAGGGCGTGGATTGGGATATGCCATTGCGAAAGAAATTGCGCTAAAATTGAAAGAGGTTTGTGCGATTCATGCGGAAGCATTCAGTAGTGCTGAATTTTTACATGGGCCAGTGACGCTGGTTGAAAAACGTTTGAAAGTGCTTGATATCCAAATTCATGATGAATCTTTTAGTGCTCACTCTGATCAAATTAATGATGTTATTTCTCGTGGTGGTGATTTGGTTCATTTAAATCAAGTCAACAAACAGCTTCATCCGCGGATTGCACCCTTGGCACTATTACAGCGGTTTTATTTAGATATTGAGAAAGTCGCCATTGCATTTGGACTAAATCCGGATGAGCCCGGTGGCCTAAAAAAAGTAACAGAGACTTTGTAATGGCAAGTTTTCGCTTAAAACCTGAACGGATATTTGACGGCGAAAAATTTTTAGCTGGTGCAAGTATCGCTATTGAAAATGGACAAGTTATTGATATTGGAGAGGCCTCTGATTCAGCTTGTGTGGAGCTAGAAGGAACATTGGTTGCGGGTTTTATTGATGTACAGGTAAATGGCGGAAATGATGTTTTGTTTAATCAAAGCCCGACACTTGCCAGCATTCAACAAATTGTCAGAGCTCATCAATCTTTTGGTACTACCGGATGTCTACCTACTCTAATTACAGATTCATTTGATCAAATGAGCCAAGCGGCAGATGCAATGGCAGAAGCTATTGCTGAAAAGTGCCTGGTGTTTTGGGAATTCATTTTGAAGGTCCGCATTTAGCAGCAGCTAAAAAAGGCGTGCATAATGCTAACTTTATTCGCCATATCAGCAAGCAAGATATTGCTTTATTTTGTCGCAAAGATTTAGGTAAAGTTGTTATTACTGTGGCACCGGAAAACGTGTCAACTGAAGTGATTGGTGAGTTAGTCAGTGAGGGAGTTATTGTTTGTTTGGGACATAGTAACGCTTCTTATGAGCAAGCTTGTGCAGCACTTGAAGCAGGAGCGACAGGATTCACTCATTTATTCAATGCAATGTCTTCGATGAATTCAAGAGCCCCCGGTATGGTCGGTGCAGCGCTGGCAGATCAGGACAGTTGGTGCGGCATGATAATGGATGGTATTCATGTCCATCCTGGAGCAGCGCAGGTTGCATTAAATGCAAAACAAAATATTATGCTAGTCACTGATGCAATGCCACCCGTAGGCAGCGATAAGAAAAGCTTTGAATTACTGGGGAAAACGATTCAAAGAGAAGGTATGCAGCTGACAGATGAGCACGGCCAGTTAGCTGGTTCAGCTTTGGATATGGCTGCAGCCGTAAGATTTTGCCAGCAAAATTTAGTTTGTAGTGATGTGAGAGCTTTTAATATGGCATCTTATTATCCTGCTAAGTTTCTAGGGCTTGACGATGAAATAGGAAGTCTTCAAGTGGGCAAGCAAGCAAGTATGGTTTTACTAAACGAAAAGGGTGAAGTAAATATGTGCTGGGTAGATGGTGTTAAGGTCTACTCAAAACATGCTTAATTCACGACAATAACAAGTGGAGAAAGTAATGAGTCAAGAGGCTATGGCATTAGGTACGCTCGACTATCTAATTATTTTGGGGTTTATCGGTTTAATTATTTGTATCGGCTTATATTTTAGTCGACGTGCAAAAAATACAAGTGATTTTTTTCTTGGAGGAAGAAGCTTACCTTGGGTATTAGCTGGTACTTCAATGGTTGCTACCACTTTTGCTGCTGATACTCCGTTAGCTGTGACTGAACTTGTTAAACAAGGAGGTATTGCTGGTAACTGGATGTGGTGGAACTTACTCGCCGGCGGTATGTTAACAACCTTCTTTTTTGCAAAATATTGGCGAAGAGCAGAAATTCTTACCGATGTGGAGTTAATTGATATACGTTACTCTGGTAAACCTGCAAGATTTTTACGCGGGTTTAAAGCTATTTATATGGGCGTTTTTGTGAACGCGTTGATCATTGGCTGGGTTAATCTTGCATTAATGAGTTTATTACAAGTCTTTTTCAATATCCCACAACAGGAAGCTCTTTACTGGACGCTGGTTGCAATGCTTGTTGTATTTGTTTATTCCGGCTTTTCTGGATTGCTAGGCGTGGTTTATACAGATTTTGTACAATTTATTATCGCAATGACAGGAAGTATTGTGCTTGCAGTTATTGTTGTTAATTCTGAGCAAGTAGGCGGAATTGACGGATTGAAAGCGGCATTACCACCAGAAACGCTAAGCTTTTTCCCTTCTTTTTCAAGTGATGAAGTGTCGACTGCAGGAATGTTATCTGTGAGTTTAGGAAGCTTTTTAGCCTTTTTAATCCTGCCATGGTGGAACTCTTGGTATCCAGGTGCAGAGCCTGGCGGTGGCGGTTATGTTGTTCAACGCATGATGAGCGCTAAAGATGAAAAAAATGCCGTTTATGCCAATTTATATTTTCAAATTGCTCACTACTGTATTCGCCCTTGGCCGTGGATCTTGGTTGCCTTAAGTGCAATTATTCTTTACCCAGATCTGCAAGGTGATGATGCAAAACTTGGTTATGTGTTAGCGATGAAAGACTTTCTTCCTGTAGGTTTAAAAGGTTTATTGTTAGCCGCATTTTTTGCAGCTTACATGAGTACAACTGCATCTCAGTTAAACTGGGGAGCGAGTTATATTATCAATGACTTTTATCAGCCTTTTGTTAAAAAGAATGCCACAGAAAAGCAACTGGTAAATACCTCCCGAATTTCGGTATTAATCATGATTTTGGTTGCATTTGCTGTGACTTCACAAATTACTTCTATTGCTGCAGTATGGAACTTTTTATTGCAAACTGGTGCTGGATTAGGACTTGTATTAATTTTGCGTTGGTATTGGTGGAGAATAAATGCTTGGACTGAAATTGCTGGAACAATAGCGCCTTTTGTTGGTTACTCAATTGTGACTTTCGGTTTGGCTAAATATGTTGATCCATCATGGGGTGCACCTATCATACAAGATCCTAAAGGCTTTTTATTTACTATTGTATTTACGATTAGCATTTGGTTGTTAGTGACTTTTTTAACTGCGCCAACAGATGAAGAGACCTTAAAGCGTTTTTACAATAAAATAAAGCCCGCAGGAAACTGGAAACCTTTTCAAACACAGGCAACCGAAAGTATAAGTATGTGGAAGCTTGGCTTTCTTTGGATTAGCGCAGTAGTCATGGCTTATAGCATTTTATTTACAACCGGCAGTTTGATTTTTCAAAACTGGACAGAAATGTGGATTTATTTAGCTATTTTTATTGTTTCTCTATTCGCAGTAAAAACTTTAGCTGATCAAGTTAAGGTTTTTGAATAAGCTCTTTATTGTCGCCACTTTTAAAGAGCTTGATTGTTGACGCTTGCTAAGGGGCGTCAACAATTTTTTATTTTTAAAGTGTAAATTATGCAAACAAATAAAAGACTATTATCGCTGGATGCTCTACGCGGTTTCGATATGATCTGGATTCTGGGAGCTGAAGGAATATTTACCGGTTTATTTTTATTAACGGGTTGGTCTATTTGGCAAACTTTAGCGCAGCAATTTGAACATAGCCATTGGCATGGTTTTACATTTTACGATCTGATATTTCCCTTATTTATTTTTTTATCTGGTGTGACGCTGGGCATTGCAAATAAGAGCTTATCTAACTTAGCTTTTCCTGCTCGTCTTATTATTTATAAAAAAGCGATTATACGAGTGGCTTGGTTATGCCTGTTGGGGATAATCTACAATCACGGTTGGGGGCAAGGTGTTCCTGCAGAACTTGATAAAATTCGTTATGCTAGTGTATTAATGAGGATTGCCGTAGCTTGGTTTGGATGTGCATTAATTGTGTGGCACTTCTCGCCAAAAGCACAGTTAATTTGGGCTGGAGCGATACTCTTTTTTTATTGGGTTTTATTACTCTATATTCCGACTCCTTTAGGTAATACGGGGGAATTAACGTTGGATAAAAGTTGGAATAGTTGGGTCGATCAAAACTTTTTACCTGGTGCTTCTTACCGTGGTATGGCAACCGATCCTGAAGGAATTCTTTCCCATTTACCTGCAATTGTTAACGCTTTAGCTGGAGCCTTTGCTGGGCGTTGGTTAATGCAATCATCATCAATAGTAAAGAGAGTCAGTTATCTGTGCATTGCTGCGATTATTTGCCTGTTGGTTGGCTATCTTTGGAGCTTTAATTTTCCAATTAATAAAACACTCTGGACGAGTACTTTTGTATTGGTGACCGTTGGTTACAGTAGTTTATTGTTAGCACTTTTTTATCTGATTATTGACTTTTTTAACTGGCATCGTATGGGGTTATTTTTTGCTGTAATAGGAGCAAACGCCATTTTATTTTATCTGGGAACGAGCTTGCTCAGTTGGTCTTATTTATTCAAAAGTTTATTTGGAGGATTTCAGCAGTCACTACCAGAGAATGCACAATATTTATTTCAAATTATTTTGGTCGTTATGCTTCAATGGTTACTGGCGAAATATTTGTATTCCAAACGGTTATTTTTAAAAATTTGAGTATTGAATAAAGTGACATATGCACGTTTGACTTGTTTTTGGCTAAATTTGAACCAAAAGTAAAAAAATTGACTAGTAATCTATCTCAAATCGGTGTATGTTTTAGTAATCCAAAATGACAGCGTTGTCAATTGCGATATCGAGTCTAGATTCTTTATCTTGAAATTGTGTGACACAGTTGAGGTTTATTGAAAGTTAAGAAACTAGAATAAGAGTTTTAGATAAATTCTAAGTGGATAAAAGTACAGAGTTTGATTACTGCTATAGTTGTGGTTTCTCTTGAGGTTAAGTGAATGCTGTCGGCGATAATCACCAAATAATGAACAAAAATTAAAGGGGGAGAGGATGTCATCTCGAACATTTAAAAAAGGGCTGCTTGCAAGCAGTGTAGCAATGATTCTAAGTGGGGGGCTTAGTTTGCCTCTTTTTGCTGAAGAAGCACAAGCTCAGGAAGAAGACGAAGGTAATGTTGTTGTTATTACCGGAATCAGAGGAAGTCTTAAAACTAGTATTAATAATAAGCGTAGTGCGACAGCTATTGTTGATTCAGTTACTGCGGAAGACATTGGTAAACTACCTGATGCAAACGTAGCTGATACTTTGAGCCGTATTCCTGGTATAGCGGTTTCTAAGCAGTTTGGTGAAGGCTCTACGGTTTCTATTCGAGGTGCGAGTAATCAATTTACATTAACTAATCTTAATGGACAAAATATCGCATCTACGGGTTGGTATTCACAACAAGCTATTGACCGTTCGTTTAACTTTTCAATGCTGCCCGCTGAAATGGTGGCAGGAATTAATGTTTACAAAAGTTCACAAGCGAACATTGTTGAAGGTGGTGTAGGTGGTACTGTTGAAGTAAAAACTCACAAGCCGCTGGATTTAGATAGCAACACTGTTTTTGGTTCGGTTAAAGCGCAGCAGGCGACAGGTTCTGGTGAAGTTGATCCACAACTTTCGGGGTTGTTTAGCTGGAAAAATGATGAAGAGACATTCGGCTTTTTATTCGCAGCGGCAAGCCAAGAATATAGTTTGGAAAGAAAAGGAACTGAAGCGCTTATTTCGTGGGGTGGACGTGTTTCAGATGTTAACTTTCAACAACAACGCGAAAGAACTGCTTATGATATCACCCTTCAATTTGCGCCAAATGAACGTTTGGACTTCACACTTCATTATCTTGATCTAGAGCTCGGCGCTGATGGTGTTAATACGGCGAACTGGGTAGCACAGGTTGGTGATCGTGGTGATGGGAATGGTTGTCAAGCAACGATTCCGGGCAATGATGGTTCACCGGTTTGTGTACTAAGAACCACGACAGCTGCTGATGGACAACAGCCGTTTTGGGATGTTCGTCCGCGTAATGCCACAATGACCTCTGAAACTCTTGATTTTAAAGCGATTTACAAAGGTGATTATTTTGAAGTCTCTGGCCAAATTGGTAGCACCGAAGCAAAAGGTGGTACAGACTTTGAGACTAATTACGGTATTTTGAGTCTTGATCCACAGTTTGCTGCTGGAACAATTGATGCTCGTGGTGATCGTATTATTATGGATGTTCCTGGTTATAATCCTTCAGATCTGCCAACTTCTGGTAACTATGCCACTTGGGAAGGTTTACAAACGAGTCAAGTTGTAAGTAGCCCTAACTCCGATGAAGAGAGTTATATGCAACTTGACGTTGATTTTGATGTTGATTTTGGTGTTGTCACAAAAATTGAGACAGGTATTCGATCAACGGATCATGAAGTTGAAACTCGTATGTTAAGAGGTCAATTTGCTAACGGTGCGACATTCCCTGATGCAGCGACTTGGGCTAGCGGTACTTTGGAAGCGGGTTTAGACGGGCGTCGAATTCCAGCACCGAATGTAAGCGCGATGATCGCTCATACCAACAGTGATTTAACCAGTTGGATGGAAGATTTATCCGGTTATGCCACGGTTGAAGAAGAAAATGTTTCTGCCTATGTTATGGCTAATTTAGAAGGTGATGATTGGCGAGGTAATGTGGGTTTCCGTTACATCGATACGGATGTTGAAAGTCAATATTACGCGCAAACGTTTACCGGTGGAGGAGTTGTATTTAGTGACGCTCCAGTATCAGATAAAGCTAGTTATGATGATGTTTTACCGAGTTTGAACTTGGTCTATCTGTTGAATGACGATATGAATTTGCGCTTTAGTGCGGCAACTATTATTTCACGGCCCAACTATGATGATTTATTTGCTAATTTAGATGTTAGTGGTAATCCTAATGATAATGTTCCTGGGAATGAGGCTTTAAACAAGGGGAATGTTGCCTTACTGCCTTATACAGCCGATCAGTTTGATATTGGTTATGAATACTATTTTGATGAGTCATCTTTATTTGCAATTTCTTATTTCCATAAGTCAGTAGATAGCTTTGTTCGTCCAGTGGTTGATCAAAATCAGTCTATTGGTATTGATGCGCCAGATTTGGCGGGGTTAACGCCTACTGAATTAAGTGCTCTTGGTTGTTCAAGTACTGATTGTTGGGATATTGAGCGCTATGTCAATGGCTCTGGTGGTGATATTAAAGGTTTCGAGTTTCAGTTAATGCATGACTTTGGTAATGGCTGGGGTGGTGTTGTGAACTATACTTACACTGATGCAGAAACCGATCCTCTTAATTTTGCTGACCGTAATGGCGTATTCAGTGATAGCTCTGAAAACTACGTAAATTTAGTGGGTTACTACGAAGGTGAGCGTTTCAGTGCTCGTGCTGCTTACAACTGGAGAAGTGAGTTTATGGTAAGAGAGACTGGCTTCTACGCGAATCGTTTGCACGATTCAATTGGAACGCTTGATCTAAATTTCTCATACAAGTACTCTGAGAATATAGATGTAATTTTTACGGTTGTTAATGCCACAGGCGAAGATGATTATGAGTATGGTAATGATAATCCTGCATACTATGATAGACCTGATCCTGATGAAAACTCGAGCTCTGGAGCGCCAAGATTTAGTAATGGTTACCCTGTTTCAACCTATGAAAGAGATACTATTTACTCTCTAGGCGTTAACTTTACCTTCTAATTTGATTCAATTCTGTTAGTTGTAGTTAAAAAGAAACTGAGTTTTGCATCTTGTGAAACTCAGTTTTTTTATGACTTTTATATTTCCATTAACAATAAAATAATTATTTCTAAGATTTTGTAATGACTAAAAAAATACGCAAAATTGTGATTGTTGGAGGGGGAACTTCAGGCTGGCTAACAGCCGCAATTTTAGCGAAAAAATTGTTGAAAGAACCTTCTGGTGAATTTGAAATTCATCTGGTTGAGTCTTCTGATATCCCAACAATTGGGGTTGGTGAAGGCACCTTCCCTACGATGTTAGATACATTGCAATATATTGGTATTAGTGAAATAGAGTTTTTAACTTGTTGTCAGGCAACATTTAAACAGGGAATTAAATTTGATAATTGGTTACATACACCAAATAGTTTGAAGACTCAGCAATCAAATACTCTCAGTGGTCAAACTAACAGTTACTATCACTTATTTAACCCTCCTGTAGTTGCTGAAAATATAGATGTTGTCAGTAACTGGGTTGCTTCAAATAACTCAAAGGTTAGTTATGCGCATGCGGTTTCAGCACAAGCTTATATTTGTGATAATCATTTAGCACCCAAGTTATTTAGTACGCCTGAGTTTAAAAGCAAAACTCGCTACGCCTATCATTTAGATGCTGGAAAATTTGTTGAATTATTGAAAAAACATGCAACGCTAAATTTAGGAATACAGCACCATATCGCTACGGTAAAAAATGTCTTTCAAGATGAGCAAGGCAATATTGGGTATTTAATTTCAGAAGATGAAAAAAAATTTGAGGCAGACTTATTTGTTGATTGTTCAGGGTTTGCTAGTTTATTGATTGGAAAAACTTTGGATTCACCATTTATTGATGTGAGTGATATTTTATTTGTTGATAGTGCTATAGCGATTCAGGTTCCCTATACTGATTTACAACAAGAAATACCGAGCTACACATTATCTACTGCCCATGAAGCTGGTTGGACATGGGATATTGGTCTGGCTTCACGGCGTGGTGTTGGTTATGTTTACTCAAGCAAGTACTCAGATCATAATCAAGCAGAAAAGGTGGTTAGAAACTATATTGCAGAAAAAACAGGGAATATGAAATTGTCGGAAGATTTACCTGCAAGACACATTCCTATGCGGATTGGCTATCGTCAAAAATGCTGGGTAAAAAATTGTGTAGCTATTGGTTTTTCTGGTGGCTTTGTTGAACCTTTGGAAGCGACAGCTATTTCTATGGTCGAAACTGCTGCTATGTTATTAGCTGGACAGTTTCCTGATAATGATGATGTTATGCCTGCAGTAGCCAAAAAATACAACCAAATATTTGAGTTGCGTTGGGAAAAAATAGTTGAGTTTATTAAGCTACATTACTGTTTAAGTCGACGTGACGATAATGCTTTTTGGACAGATAATTGTAATCCTGAAAGCATTCCTGAATCATTAAGAGATAAGTTGGCGTTATGGAAGACATTTCCACCACAAGAAAATGACTTTGCCAGTCGATTTGAAATGTTTACCTTATCAAGCTATCAATATGTGCTATATGGTATGCGTTATAATCAAACAATACAAAAACATGCAGATATTGTCTCTGCAGATAATGCCTCAGAAAATTTTGTTTCGCAAAAAATATTTTCAGCAATCCAAGAGCAAGGAAAAACGGCTAAAGTGGAATTGCCTGGTCATCGTGAATTGATCAACCATATTTATCAAAAAGGTAATACTAATTATGCAAACTAATATTGTTCAACTTAATAAACAAAAACATGCAAGTTTAAAATTAAAGCAGGGAATAGATTGGGGAAATTATATCAATGAAAATATGTTACCCGTTTTAATTCAGGAAATGGGGCAGTTATGTACTGAGCTTCCTATCGTTTTTGTAAAGAATAGTCAAACAGGGCAGTTTGCATGCGTCGCTTTGTTGGGGCTAGAGGCCAGACAGAATTTATTTTTTAAGTCAAAACAATGGCAAGGAAGTTTTATACCCGCAGTTGTAACTCATTATCCTTTAGGTTTAATTAAAAATCCAAAAGATGAAACTCATATGCTGGTTATGATTGATGAAAATAGTACCTTGACTTCAGATAGCGATGGTGATGCTTTATTTGATGAACAAGGTAATCAGTCCGAAATTCTTAATCAGAGAATTGAAGCATTACAAAATTACTATCAATGTGGAAAAATAACTCAGAATTTTATCGATGAGTTACTTAAATATGCGTTACTTGAAGAACAAAATTTAACTTTTGATGTTAAAGGTGAAAAGAAAAATGTTGCGGGGATTTATTTGATTTCAGAGGAAAAACTCAATCAATTATCTAATAATGAGTTCTTAGTATTAAAAGAAAAAAATTATTTAAAAGCAATCTATCAACATTTAGCATCAGTAAATAATATTAGAAAAATGATTGCACAAATTAATCGGTAATTTTTTGGAAAAAACATGTTAGAAAAAATTGTTATAGTTGGTGGAGGAACTGCTGGTTGGTTGACGGCAAATCACTTGGCTAAATCTTTAAATTTATTAACCCAAAAAAACAGACAAGTTATTTTAGTTGAATCTCCTGACATTCCGACCGTTGGTGTCGGTGAAGGAACGGTTCCTTTAATGCGTGAAACATTACAGTATTTTGGCATTTCAGAAACAGATTTCTTGGTTAAATGTGATGCTACATTTAAACAAAGTATCAAGTTCATTGACTGGGTGCATAATCCAGGTACACATAAAAATAATTTCTATCATCATCTTTTTGATTATCCACAACTGTATAAATTTAATTCGTTACAAAGTTGGACTCAAGGTAAGTTTGAAGGGCAGTTGTTTGCTGATATTGTTTCTAGTCAAGGTTATCTCTGTGAAAATGGTTTAGCACCCAAAGCTATTACCCAACCTGAGTATCAAGGCTTTGCTGAATATGCTTATCACCTGGATGCAGGAAAATTCTCTGCATTATTAGCCGATAATGCGACTCATAAACTTGGTGTTGAGCATATATCGGCAAATGTGTTGAGTGCTAAACTTAGTGAAGACGGTAGCATCGACTCTATAATTCTTGATCGGGATGTTCAACTGAAAAAAAATTCAGAAGCAACAACTGAAATTAGCGCTGACTTATTTATTGATTGTAGTGGTTTTAAAGGCATTCTAATTAATCAGCTTAAAGTTGATTTTATTTCTTATCAAAACACCTTGCTTGTTGATACTGCATTAGCAATGCAAGTGCCTTACGAAAATGAAAATGAACCTATTTTATCCCATACACTCGCTACCGCAAAAAAAGCTGGTTGGATTTGGGATATTGGATTAACCACAAGACGCGGGGTTGGTCATGTCTATTCTAGTCAACATATCAGTCATGATGATGCAGAAAAAGCTTTAAGAGAATATGTTGGGGCGCAAGCTGATAAATTAGATTGTCGCCAGATATCAATGAAAATTGGACATCGGGAAAAATTTTGGGAGAAAAACTGTGTTGCTATTGGTTTATCCCAAGGCTTTGTTGAACCATTGGAGGCTACAGGGTTGTTAGCATTTGATGCGACAGCCAGAATATTAGCTGAGATTTTACCAAATCAATCTGAAGGGATTAATAGCGCAGCTAAATTGTTTAATCAAAGAGTACTTTATATCTGGCAACGAGTAATTGATTTTATTAAATTACATTATTATCTTACTCAAAGAGACGATAGTGACTTCTGGCGGGATAATCGACGTTTAGAAAGTGTTCCGGATAGCTTATTAGAGAAGCTTGAAATTTGGCGTTATCGTTTGCCGTCCCAGCATGATTTTTTCTCGCGTTATGAAACTTTTAATTTAGATAATTA
>JAUIHB010000052.1 GCA_030432465.1 Gammaproteobacteria bacterium | reverse complement strand
TTTTTCGGTTAAAAGCTATACAACCTTAGTTCTTTTTGAAGAAAAAACAATCAAAAAAGCTGTTGTTTGTATATTTTTTCGACAAGGTTAATTTTATAATCCCCAAGATAACGCTTCCCAAAAACCTCCCGACTCAATAGTTAAAAATGATTGATGAATAAAACGGGGCAAAATACGTATTACTTATTCTTAATTGCAGTTATATACAACGAGAACTCTAAATGGAGATAAATAATGAAATGTCATAAAGTGGACTATCAAATAATTGGTCATGATATTCAGCTGGTAGAAATTGAACTGGATCCAAGAGAAACTGTTATCGCTGAAGCTGGGGCGATGAATTATATGGAGCAAGATATTAATTTTGAAACAAAAATGGGGGACGGCTCAGATCCTGATGAAGGCGTAATGTCTAAAATTTTTTCTGCTGCTAAACGAAAAATAACGGGAGAATCAATGTTCACTACCCATTTTAGCAATAATGGAAGAGTCAAAAGACGGGTTGCTTTTTCTGCTCCCTACCCTGGCACTATCGTCCCATTAGACATGTCTTTATTAGGCAATCAGGTCGTCTGCCAAAAAGACGCCTTCGTTGCAGCAGCATTGGGGACCAAGGTATCTATTACATTTAATAGAAAACTAGGTGCTGGTTTTTTTGGTGGTGAAGGGTTTATCCTCCAAAAGCTTGAAGGTGATGGTATGGCATTCATTCATGCTGGTGGAACTTTAATAAAAAAAGAACTCAAGGGCGAAACTCTGCGAGTGGATACAGGCTGTTTAGTTGGATTTACTCAAGGAATTGACTACGACATTCAGCGCTCAGGTAACTTAAAATCAATGATATTTGGTGGTGAAGGTATATTTTTAGCAACTCTCTCTGGTCACGGCACTGTTTGGTTACAAAGCCTTCCCTTTTCACGTTTAGCTGATCGCATTATTGAAAGTGCACCAAGTCACGGTGGTTCAGCTAAAGGTGAAGGTTCTGTTCTCGGCGGGCTTGGACGTATGATTGATGGAAATTAAGCATCAATATATTAGCAATAAATAAGATAGCTCTGTTAATCAGAGCTTATTAACTCTTCGAATGATAAGTAAGAGTTGTTAATACGGAGCAAACCTACCCTCTTTTTATCAATTATTATTGCTTATGCTCAAAGTTCGCTTATGTTTCAGATAAAAATATACTCTTATTGCTAATAATATAATTCCCCAAGAAATATATTTTAAAGGCTCATTCAAATCAGATTTGCTCTGCCAGATAAAATGTATCAATCCAGAAGCTGCTGCAAAATAGGCTAAACGGTGAAGCTTTTTCCAGCTTTTCCCTAATTTACGCTGGGCTGTGCGAGTCGATGTAAATACTAAGGGTAATAATGATAGAAACCCTAGCATGCCAATGGTGATATAAGGTCTCTTGATAATTTCATTGATTAATTCTGAAAAATTAAATTGGAGGTAAAATAATAAATAAGCAATTAAATGTAACGTGGCATAAAATGCGGCATATAAGCCTAGCATTCTACGAAACTTCATCCATGGTACCTTTCGCATAGAACGCTGTAGCGGTGTAATTGATAGACTTAATAATAAGAAAATCAATCCCCACAAGCCTAATTCATGGAGCAATTTCTCTTGTGGATCTCCACCCAAAAGAGCATTAAAGGCAGCATAAGTTAACCAAACAAGTGGAGTAATCGCGAGAATATGACTGATTACTTTTATTATTTTGTACAAAATACTCCCCCGACTAAAAATATTTTTTCAAATTTAAACCTTTGTATATAGGTGCTACCAAATCACCATATCCGTTAAACATCTGAGTTGGTATTCTTTTTACGCCAAATAAAGTCTCGTCAGTTATTCGTCTTTCCGTAGCCTGACTCCAACGCGGATGATCAACTTTTGGATTTACATTAGCATAAAAACCATACTCACTGGATGCACGCTCATTCCAAGTACTCACAGGTTGTTCTTCTGTAAACTCAATAGAAACAATAGATTTAATGCTTTTAAAACCATATTTCCAAGGAACGACTAACCTAAGAGGTGCACCATTTTGCCCCGGTAAATCTTTTCCATAAACCCCTGTTGCCATGAAAGTTAAAGGATTAGTCGCTTCATCGATGGTCAAGCCTTCTTCATAAGGCCAAGGTAAAGTGTGCATACCAAATGTTCCTCTTTTCTGTCCGGGGAAAACATTTGGATCATGTAGCGTTTTAAAAGCAACATACTTAGCTTTTGAGGTTGGCTTAACTTTATCAATTAGACTTTTTAACGAAAAACCTCGCCATGGAACAACCATAGACCAGGCTTCAACACATCTTAAACGGTAAATTCTTTCTTCCTGTGATGTCCATTTCAAAAGGTCTTCCAAACCAAACTTGCCAGCCAACTCCACTTCTCCTCCAATATTAACGCTCCAGTCGCTACCAGGGTTAAAGTTTTTTGCCAACTCGGCTGGACGTTCTTTATCCGTAGAAAACTCATAAAAATTGTTATGATGTGTCACTACATACTCACTACTCAATTCATTTTTTAACTCCAAACCCGCATACTTTGACGTAGTTTTTTCCGTAAATGCTAGTGAACTACCTGAAGCTAATACCACAGAAGACAGAGCAAACTGCCTTATAAACTCTCTCCGCTTCCAAAAAACAGATTCAGGTGTAACTTGATGCTCTTTAACTTTTAAATAATCTTTCAATAATTTCACAAGAACCTCTTTATCTTTAATAATAGTTGCATATTAAGTATTTACCTACACCATTATTGTGACGCCTAATAAACACAATTGTTACAAACAAACCAAACTTCCTCGTTTAAAGCATAGCGAACTTCTTTATCTTTGCTAGACTTAAACTACATGCCAATTAGCTAGCAAGCTTTGTTTATTCATTCAGCAAGAATTCAAATATTAGTGAGCTGATGGCTTTTTACCCTATTGACAAACTATAGCAATCTGGCATTATGCCGCGCGTGCTGAATATTAAATATAGAGATGTACTAGCCCATGAGCCAATTCGACTTTAATCGTTTGATATTAAAAGGTATCACCGAAGAGGGTAATAAATTCCGCCCGAGTGACTGGGCAGAAAGATTGTGTGGTAATCTTTGTACATTCCGTAATCGTCGTATGTACTACTCTCCTCTACTACGACCAGCAGTTATCGACGGGATTAAATGCGTTATCATTGACGCAAAACTACAAGATGAACATGCAAATCTGCTAGATGAAGTCATCAATTTTGCGTCCAAAAATAATTTACAAACTGAAAAACAGTTATAACTTCGCAAATCATAATAAAAATACAACAAATCTCTTAACTTTTACCCCTATTTGCGTCTATATTAGCAATAACAAGCTACAAACCGGAACAGCTAAACAACAGGAAATCTCCATGAAATACAGTATTTCGCTTATATTCTTTGCTTTTTGCATACTGATGGGAGCCCCCTCTGCCAACTCTGCAGAACAATTCATCTATAAATGGAAAGATAAAGAAGGCATGGTTCACTATACCGAAAGGCGCCCCGACCCTGGAATTCCTTTTGAAAAAGTCCGTCGACAAGCCGACAAGAATAGTAAACAAAACAGTACACCAGAGCCAGCTAAAAACGAGCAGACTCAGGACAGCACTTACGGTAACTGGCGTCAAGAAAATTGCAAACGCGCTATTGAAAATTTAGATATATTAGAAAGCTCCTCTCAGATTGCAACAACTGATGAAAAAGGAGAAAAAAGAATGATGACCGAAGAAGAAAAACAGGCCAATATTGAAAAAATGAAAAAACAACGTGATAAATATTGCGAAGAGAAAAAATCAGATTAGTAGTATATTAAACTAAAAAATAGGGACTCATGTTCCTATTTTTTTAGCTATTGATTAGCTTCATACCACAAGGTTAACTCTGTAAACTGAAATGGCCACTTTAGAAACTTACCTTGTATTTCCAATACAGGGATTTCTTCAGCAAAACGGCTTAATAATGCATCACTATTAGCAATATCAACTTTAACCACCTCAAAAACTAAATCTTGCTGAGTTGCATAGCGCAATAAATAGCTCAGCATAACTTCAACGTTTTCACACAAATGGCAACCAGCAGTTGTATATAATTGAATTTGCATAAATACCTTAGAAAAATTATCTATACGAAACTAATTGTTTGAAAAAGATATTTCCCAACACCTATGTAGGTTTCTCCTACTAAAATCAGGTGCTTGAGTCATTCGTGTAATTTCTTTAACATTGATTGCATCGCTTGCCTGAAATTGCATTTCAAACTTTGAAAAATTATTCGAAAAAAACAGCTTACCTTTATTCGTTAATAAATTTAAACATTGCTCAACCAGCTCAACGTGAGCTTCCTGAACATCAAAATGAGAATCCATTTTTTTAGAATTAGAAAAAGTTGGTGGATCTAAAAAAATCACATCAAATTTTTCATCTGAACCCTGCATATTTTGCAACCACTCAACGCAGTTTTCCCTTAAAAAATGGTGTTGTTTCAGATCAATATTATTAAGGCAAAAATTACGTTTAGCCCACTCTAAGTAGGTACGGGACATATCTACATTGGTTGTTGATACAGCGCCAGAAGTTGCAGCATAAACCGAAACACTAGCAGTATAACAAAATAAATTCAGAAACTTTTTACCGACAGACTGGTTAGCAATCAATTGTCGAGTATTACGATGATCTAAGAATAGCCCTGTATCTAAATAATCAACTAAATTAACTGAAAACTTACGTCCATTTTCAACCACCGTAAAATAATTTTTTTCAGATTTAAAATCATTACTTTTCGTTTTTTGGTACTGCCAGTCACCTTTTTGTTGTCTTCTTTGTTTTACAAATACTTTTTTTAACGGTAGCTGCATAACTCCTGCTGCGATACGTTCAATTTCTTTCAATCGACGATTGGCCACTCCATCATCGATAGATTTAGGTGGTTTATATTCTTGAATATGCAGATGACCATCATAAACATCTATTGCGGCATTATATTCAGGCAAGTCCGCATCGTATAAACGAAAACAGCTAACATTTTCTTTCTTTAAATATTTTTTTAGTTTAGAAAAGTTTTTCTCTATTCGATTGCACAGTTGAATAGCTTGCTCAGAGAGTTTTGATTTAAAATCGACATCAACTTCATCATTATTTTTACGCTCAACGAAGTTGTTCTCGCTGATTTCAAGATTAAGTAGCTCACAAGGAAGACTACCATTATTAAACTTGTAAATTTTATTCGCTCGAATCCCAATCGCATGACCAAATAATTTATCTGGAGATAACACAGAAGCCCGCCAACCAACGAATTTTGACTTGAGCAATTCACCTAATTGCGAATATAGAGACTCAACTTCTTCCCTTTCCCCTAACCTTTCACTATAAGGCGGGTTAACAATTAATAATCCATCCCGAGAAAATTCTGATTGCGTCAACTGATCAAGCCCTGCAATTTTGACTTTAACAACTTCATCAACCCCCGCTAAAGAAGCATTTAATTGTGCATTTTTAACTGCGCGAGGGTTAATATCACTACCGGAAATATTTAAGTCCGTACGTTTCAAGCCTTCAGTTTTTCTTGCTTTAGCATCGTCAACAACTTCTTGCCATAGTTTGGGATTAAATTGATGCCATCCCCATAATCCCAAATAATCCCGATTGAGCCCAGGAGCAATATCTAATCCAATCATGGCGGCTTCAATTAAAAAAGTACCAGAACCACACATCGGGTCATACAAATTAGATTGCTCTGTAGACCAGCCAGCTCTTAATAATAACGCCGCCGCTAAGTTTTCTTTAATTGGTGCACTACCACCTTCCATACGATAGCTTCGATGGTGCAAACCAACTCCTGCTAAATCGATAGAAAGAATGACTTGATTACGTCGAATTCGGCAATGGATAACTACATCAGGTTCTTGAAACTCAACATCGGGACGATCTTCTCCTAGCTCCCGAAAATGATCGACGATAGCATCTTTTGTTTTTTGAGAAATATATTGAGTGTGAGAAAGTTTTGAGCGGTAACTTTGTGCATTAACTAAAAAGCTGTTACCTTTCTTAATATGCTGAGACCAATCAATAATAGAAATCTGTTGATAAAGTTTATCCTCATCTTCTGCTTCAAAGCTTGCTATAGGATATAAGAGCCTACTCGCAATTCGACTCCACATGAGCGCACGATAAACTCCTTTCCAATCACTTTCAAATTTGACCTGCGACAAACCCTCTTTGGGATTTTCCATACCTAAGCTATTAAGTTCATCTACTAAACTATACTCGAGCCCCTTGGCACAAGTTGCAATAAACTGAGGCATATTTAAATTCACTCTTTTAAAATTAACTTAATAAGGGTAATTATAAGTGCTAGGCACAATTACCACATAGTTATCAGTGTAACAGGTATCGAATTAACAGTGTTTGAACTATCAAGCTTAATAAAACAAACTAAATATTTTTAACTATTGCTGAGATTAACCTTGGGCCCTGATAAATAAACCCTGAATATATCTGTACTAATGATGCTCCAGCCTCAATTTTTTGACTTGCAGCTTCAGGGCTATCAATACCACCGACACCAACGATTGGAAACTGACCATTTACTTTCTTAGCCAGTAATTCCAACACTTTAGTACTTTGTTGTAAGACAGGCGCACCACTTAACCCTCCTTGTTCATCCGCATGCTTGAGACTTTCAACTCCCTCTCTGGAAAAAGTTGTATTGGTAGCAATTACCCCATCAACTTGATGACGCATGAAAGTTTCTGCAAGTTGTTCAATTTCTATTTCTGTCAGATCCGGTGCAATTTTTATTAATACGGGAATTTTTCGCCCAAAACTTTCAGTTAATTCAGCTTGTTTTACTTTAATTGCCGAAATTAATTCATCCAGTGCGTCACCAAACTGCAATTGACGCAAGTTAGCGGTATTTGGTGAAGAAATATTCACTGTGATATATGAAGCATAAGGATAAACTTTGGTTAAACAAATCAAATAATCTTCTGTTGCTTTCTCAACTGGCGTATCAAAGTTTTTTCCGATGTTAATCCCTAAAACTCCGGTAAACTTTGAGCTCTTTATATTTTCAATTAACTTATCCACTCCCTCGTTGTTAAAACCAAAACGATTAATGATGCCATTTGCCTGAGGTAAACGAAAGAGTCTTGGTTTTGGATTCCCCGGCTGTGGGCGAGGAGTTACCGTACCAACTTCAATATGACCAAACCCTAATGCAGCAAAACCGTCAATACAAGCTCCATTTTTATCTAAACCTGCCGCGAGTCCCAAGCGGTTAGGAAATTGAATACCAAAAACTTCAATGGGATCACTAATTGTTTTTTGGGTAATTAACCAACGAAACCGTGAAGCTTCGATGCGTTTTAGCCACTTCAACGTTAAATCATGAGTTTTTTCAGGATCCATTCTGAATAAAATGAACCTAATTAAGGGATAAAAGATGTTAAACATGTAAATATAAGCGCCTTCAACATAAATTCCGGCGCATTATAACGTTGGTGGTGACTTTTGTCGCCATTATCGGAAATTAAACGCACATCAAAAACTCAAAGTTAACAGTTACTCATCTCTCGAATAAGAATAATTTCACCCAAAATAAAAAATGGGAGTATAAACCCCCATTTTAAATTAATTAGCTTAATAACAATTCAGCTACTACTAAATTTTTACTTTTTCTTTGTTGCTGCCTTTTTCTTTGTAGCTGTCTTTTTCTTAGCCGCAGGTTTCTTTTTCTCCGTTTCTTCCCACTTACCGTTATTAAAGTGAGCACTCCAGCCTGTTGCTTTACCATCTTGTTCACTGGTCACATACTGCTGTTTTAATTTACGACTAAATCGCAACATCGCTTTATTGCCATCAGGATCGGTCGCAGGAGCTTTAGTTAGATAATCAAACTTAGGATCAAGCTGATCTTTTACCATCAATAACTCTTCTACGAAAGGGGCACGAGTTTCACGGTTTTTAGGGAATTGACTTGCTGCTAAAAAGATACCTGATGCACCATCTCTCAAAACATAATGATCGTCAACTTTCTGACATTTCAAATCAGGCATTGGAATAGGATCCGCCTTAGGTGGAGCCGCTTCACCATTGCGTAACAACTTACGTGTATTCTTACACTCTTCATTGGTACAGCCAAAATATTTACCAAAGCGCCCAACTTTGAGTTGCATTTCACTTTCACACTTATCGCACTCAATAATTGGACCATCGTAACCTTTAATTTTAAAGCTACCCTCTTCAATCATATAACCTTTACAGGTTGGGTTATTACCACAAACATGCAGCTTTTGTTGCTCATCAATCAAATAACTGTCCATTGCCGACTCACATAAAGGGCAACGTTTTTTTAACAATAAGTTCCGACTTTCTGCTTCTTCATCTTTATCCACAGCTTCAATTTCATCGCCAGGAATTAGATTCATTGTATGTTTACAGCGTTCTTTGGGTGGTAAAGAAAATCCACTGCAACCAAGAAACGTCCCCATCGAAGAGTTACGAATCATCATTTTATTGGTCTCACACTTTGGACACGTCATTTCCATTTCAACAGATTTAACGTTATCCATACCACCTTCATCCGCAGGTAGTTCAGCTTTAGTTAATCGTTTGGTTAAATCCTTATAAAAATCACTCAAAGTGTCTTTCCAAGCTTTGTCACCTTTAGCAATCGTATCTAAAGTTTCTTCCATATTCGCGGTGAAAGAATAATCCATTAAATTATTGAAACTTTCACCTAAGCGGTCAGAAACAATCTCGCCAATTTTAGTCGCGTAAAAGCGCCGATTTTTAGTAATAACATAGCCACGATCTTGAATGGTAGAAATAATAGAAGCATAAGTTGAAGGTCTACCAATTCCGCGCTTTTCCAACTCTTTAACTAATGCAGCTTCACTATAACGCGGAGCAGGTTTAGTAAAATGTTGCTTGGGCTCCAGAGCTTTTAAATCAAGTGACTGGCCAACTTTGACTTCTGGTAATAATACATCTTCATCGTTCTTAGATTTTGGTGGTTGAACTTTTGTCCAACCATCAAATTTAACAACTCGGCCTTTAGCTGCTAACTTAAAATCGCCGCTTTTCACAACAAGATTAGTCACATCATAAACAGCATCAGTCATCTGGCACGCGATAAACTGACGCCAAATTAAGTTATAGAGCCTGATTGCATCATCATCAACATTCTTTAAGTGCTTTTCCTGAGTTCTTGCATTCGTTGGACGGATGGCTTCATGCGCTTCTTGCGCACCTTCTTTATTAGAATAGTTTCTGGGGGGATCTGTCAGATATTTATCGCCATAATTTTCCTGAATAAAATTACGGCACATCTCTAAAGCATCGGCGCTTAAAGTTGTCGAATCAGTACGCATGTAAGTGATATAGCCCGCTTCGTACAAACGTTGTGCTAACATCATTGTTTTCTTAACATTAAAACCTAAACGAGTACTTGCCGCTTGCTGCAAGGTCGACGTAATGTAAGGTGCACTAGGTCGACTTTTCGAAGGTTTAGAATCCAGACTCTCAACAACCAACGGATTTTGTTTAAGCAACGCTTGCATTTTGTCGCTATCAGCTTTATTGGTTGGATGATATTTTTCACCTTGATATCGACGGACTTCAAGTTTAAGTGCTTCATTTTTTTGAGTTTGAGTATCAACCCAAAGCGTCCAGTATTCATCAGGGATAAATGCACGAATTTCACGTTCCCTCTCAACAATCAGTTTTACCGCAACTGATTGGACTCGGCCAGCAGATAAGCCGCGCGAAACTTTTTTCCACAAAAGTGGCGATACCATAAAGCCAACAACACGATCCAAAAAGCGTCGTGTCTGTTGTGCGTTAACATAATTCATATCTAGATGGGACGGCTTGGAAAAAGCTTCTTGAATAGCTTTTTTTGTAATTTCGTTAAAAACTACACGCTGATATTTATCATCATCTCCACCTATCTCTTCTTTTAAATGCCATGCTATTGCTTCTCCCTCTCTATCCAAATCCGTTGCGAGGAATATTTTGTCAGCATTTTTTGCGTGAGTTTTTAATTCTTTAATGACTTTTTCTTTACCCGGCAGAATATGATACGTCGCCTCCCAATTTTTTTCAGGATTAATCCCCATCCGCTTAAATAAACCTTCTTTAGCTTTTTTAGCCTTATGGATTATTTTTTGCTCAGGAGAAAGCTTACGCGTTTCCGCCGCTTTACGTGCACGCTCTTTAGCATCAACGGGAGCAGAAGCAACTTTGGTTGGCAAATCTCTGACATGCCCTACGCTCGATTTAACGATAAAATCATTACCTAAGTATTTATTTATCGTTTTGGCTTTTGCCGGTGATTCGACAATAACTAGTGACTTACCCATGAAGTAGTATGACGTTCCTAATTAATTTTAATTATAACCACTTGATAAGAAAACTTATGTGGTCTGTACGGTAATAAAATTTTAGTCGTAAATAAAAACAAGTCTTGAATAAATGTTCAAAGTTTGAACAAAGACTTGCTGCTAACAACCTCAATAATTTAACTATCTTTATAAAGGTTCATTGTTAAGACTCTTTCACACATAACCATTGTCATATTTTGCTCCAAGTAAGCTTAAGTTAAATAAAACTATATACTCAAACTTGGAGCAAACGAGTCCGCCTTTTTTATTTTATGGCGATTTACCCCAACAGAGTCAACAGTTAATTTTGCTTTTTGTTGATTTAATACAAATTATCGCATTAAAGCTTGATTAAAATTGTTGAGCAAATCTGACTAATTTTGGCGTATTAAGTTCAGCGGAGACGGCTCAGTCACTCGCTTTACACCTCTCCAAGAAGCACTTAACATCATAATTAAAGTAGCAACAGGTAGTATTAGCCAGAGTACCCAATGTAAATTAAAAGCAATCTCAAAAACTTGCGTATATAAAATATAAGTAATCAGCTCAACAGCAAAAATAGCCATTGCAGAGGACAACAAGGCAAGCCATATATATTCAAATCTGAAGCTCCTTGCAATAAATGCTTTACTCGCTCCCAACGTTCTTAATATAGCAGATTGCTTGAACTTCGCTTCAAATGTGTGCTCCATGGCAGCCCATAAAAGTCCTAACCCCGCCGCAACCACAAAAACCATAATAAGCTCAACTGCGCTGCTAACTTTCAGGATAATGTTCTGAATTTCCTTTAAAATCAAATCCAGTTCAATGATCGTAATGCTTGGGTAGCGTTTAATTATTTCCGCTAATACAGGTTTTTGCTCACTCGGTAACCGGAAACTACTAATGTAAGTGGCACTAAATTTATCCATACTTCCAGGTTTAGCAATGATGTAAAAATTAGGTGTGAATGTTTGCCAATCGATACTCCGAATATTACTAATCTTGCCACTCCATTGCTCCGCACCAATCGTAAAATTCAACGTATCTCCTATCGTTAACCCTAAAGCGAGGGCTGTTTCCTGCTCTATAGATATTTGATTTTCCTGTTCTTCCCTTTGCCAGTTCCAATTACCTTCAACCACTTTATTCCCCTCAGGTAATTCTTTCGCCCATGTAATATTCAATTCTCTTCGCAAAGAATTATGCTTTTGACCTTCTTCAGAAACAGCTGTTTTAACATCTTCCCCATTAATCCCCGTAATCCTGCCTCGGATCATGGGATATAACCCTGAAAAAGCAAGCTCCTTTTGTTTAAAAAATGTACTTAATTCATCAACCTCCTGTGGTTTTACATTCACCATAAAATGGTTAGGAATATCATCGCCTAAACTCTGCTGCCACTTTTCAAGTAATTCAGTTCTTACCAACACAATAAGCGCAATCACAAAAATAGTAATACTAAAAGCCAGCAAATGAAGTAGCGTAACACCTTTATTCGCATCAAGCTGTCGCAAGCTAAAATTGACCGAAGCACTACGACTAATCGCAATAGACTTCATAATTTTTAACGCAACTCTGGCAATTAGTGCAAACACCAGACCAACAACAATCAAGCCAACTAACACGCTGGCCAATAACTTTAAATCCCCCATCTGTAACCACATCACGCCAATCAAAGTCACTCCAGATAAAAGATAGACAGACCAACTACTTATATTCATGGGACCTAGCTGACGTCGTAAGACTCTCATTGGGGGTACAGTTTTTACTTGAATTAATGCGGGCGCAGAAAAGCCAAACAGCAATATGACGGCAGCAAGCATTGGAAATAACAACACCGAATAATCTGCTTCAGGTAAATTATCTATCAATTTATCTGCAAATAATTTCACTAAAATTTCCTGTACCGCGACACCAAAGAAGCCTCCTAAAACAATTCCACTGATACAAATAAAAGATAAAATAAAACCGAAAATTGTCATAACTTCTTTATTAGTTAAGCCAAAGCAGCGCATTAAAGCACTTAAATCAAACTGTCGTCTGGCATAACGATTAGCCGAAAGCGCAATAGTCACTCCAAGCAATATCATGGTAAGCAAGCTAGATAGACCTATATATTTTTTACTTCGAGAAACAGCTGAGCCGGCAACCGGCGACTCGTCATAGACACTAACTATTCTTTGGCTTGAACTCAGTAAAGGTTTCATTTCATCAGCAAACTTTTGAATGTTCTTTGGTTCTCCAGCAAACAAATAACGATACTGAATTCGGCTACCCGGTTGTATCACCTGAGTTGCTTCCAAATCATCAATATTCATAATTGCACTAGGCGCAATATTAAACAAAGTGCTTCCTTGGCCCGGCTTTAGCATCAGCACGCCAGCAATATTTAAATGTGTATATCCAAGTTCAACAGAGTCATCTTTAGAAACTTGAAGTACATTAAATATTCTCGGCTCTACCCAGATTTTTCCCCGCGGAGGATTAGATGTTTGTATCTGGTTTTTTGCATAAGGCGTGTCAGCAGTTTCAACTCGACCTTTTAATGGATAGGTTTTAGAAACCGCTTTAATCGACGATAACTGTAGTTTTTCATTGGCAAATAAAACACTCGAAAACTCGACACTTGTTGCTTGATTTAAATTTTGTTGCTGTGCCTTTAACAGCCACTCTTGTGGAATTTTTTCAGGTGAAGAAATAACTAAGTCAGCTCCTAAAACATCAGCGACCTCTTGATTAGTCGCACTTTCAATACGATCAATAATTAAATAAATAACGCTGATAGAAGCCATTGCAACCGTCATCGCAAATAATAAAACTAACAAATCACCACGCCGCCAATCACGTTTAAAAATACGCAGTGCTATTTTAAACAATAATAATAAACCACTCATAATGATGACTCTTTGATCGGCTGTTGATGCTGTTTTTGCTGTATGATTTTTCCTCCGCTTAGCGTCATCGATTCATCACATCGTGCAGCCAAATGATTATCATGTGTCACAAGTACCAATGTAGTATTTAACTCAGCATTTAATTGAAACATCAAATCGATAATTTTTTTCCCTGTTGCCGTATCCAAATTTCCTGTCGGCTCATCAGCTAACAATAAATTAGGCTCTGTAACAAATGCTCGAGCTACTGCAACCCGCTGTTGCTCTCCACCTGATAATTGGTTGGCATGATGAGTTAAACGCTCACCCAAACCAACTTTTTGCAGCATTTCTTTAGCTTTTTGGCGGGCTTTTCTATCGCCCCGCAACTCAAGGGGCATCATTACATTTTCAAGTGCCGATAAACCATTAATCAATTGAAAGCTTTGAAAAATAAAACCCAAATTATCTTTACGAGATTTAGCCCGATCCTCTTCATTTAACTCAAACAAAGCAACATCATCTAATAAAACCTCTCCCGAACTTGGTAAGTCTAAACCCGCTAACAACCCTAAAAGTGTCGTTTTACCTGAGCCAGACTCGCCAAGTATGGCTAAACTGCGCCCTTTTTTCAGTTCGAAAGAGACGTCATGTAAAATACACAACTGGTCTTCACCTATAGCGACCGTTTTGTTCAAATTTTTTGCAATTAACATTTAACAACTCTTTTCCTGTTCAATTTAACTTTTAATGTGATAAGTTTGTTTAATCGATTTAACTTGATAAATGACCAACGACTTTAAAGTTTCTGTTTTAATGAGTGATCTCAGTGAATAAAATGAAAAAAAATTTCCAATCCAAAACTTTATTAAGCTTATTGCTAATTATAACAAGCATATACGCTACCTATTCATTTCAGAGCACAGCAAGTGAAAAAAACTCAAAAGACAGTTCAACTGAAAATTCTCAATCTCACACTCAAAACACCATTTTAGTCTTTGGTGATAGTCTTAGTGCAGCTTATAACATAAAACGCGAAGAAGGATGGGTAAGTTTGTTACAAGACTTTATTCAGCAACAACAAATTAATGCTAAAGTTGTGAATGCCAGTATCAGCGGAGAAACTACTTCTGGTGGACTAACTCGTTTACCTGAACAACTAAAAAGAACCCAACCCGATATTGTCATACTTGAACTGGGGGGTAATGACGGCCTCAGAGGCTTTGATTTAGCTGAAACACGAAAGAATTTAAATCAAATGATAACACTGAGTAAACAACATAACGCACAAGTCATTTTGACAGGAATACATTTACCCCCCAATTTCGGTAAAACATTTACTCAGCGATTTTACCAGATATATCAAGAGCTTGCGTCACAAGAAGATGTAACTCTTATTCCCTTCTTACTAGATAATGTCGGCACAGAAAAACAACTGATGCAAAAAGACGGCATTCACCCAAACAGCGAGGGTCAGCCAATCATTATGCAAACAGTCTGGAAGTATCTTGACCCCTTGCTGAACCAATCTTCTCTTGGCTACAAAGAAACAACACCCGATAAAAATAAAGAAAGCTGAGCAGCAATCTCTTTTAATGACTCGCTAACAGCTGTCATTTCAGCTTTTTTATGGTTTCGTTAAAATTAGTGTCTTTAGTATCCAATGAATGAGAATAATATCTCTGCTTATGTTCCTATACAATTCAATCGGTCAAAATATTTTCATTAAAACACCTGCAAAAAATAAAACTATATTCTGAAAAACCAACAAAATACATTACACTATTCCGCATAAAATATTTATTTCGGAATATTATTGATATCCACTTAAAAAAGATATAACTTATATTCTATCAAAAAGCTTTTTCTCCAAATAATCAACAGTTCAGTTGTTTATTGACAGAATTTAAAGGTAGCAATATGAACAACTCAAAACACATAGATACTAAAACAATCCATGCCGGTAAAGTAAAAGACAAACAGTTTGGTGCACTCAGTACACCAATTTATCAAACGTCTACTTTTACCTTTGAAAATGTACAGCAAGGATCGCAACGTTTTATGGGGGAAGAAGAAGGCTTTATTTATGGACGCTTGGGTAATCCAACGGTAAGAGAGCTAGAACAACGTATGGCAGCTTTAGAACTAACAGAAGATGCAGCTGCTTTTGGCTCTGGAATGGGTGCGGTTTCAGCAACCTTGCTAGCTAATTTACAACAAGGTGATCATATTGTTGCTTCCAGTGCACTTTATGGTTGCTCATTTGCACTGCTTAATCATAAATTTCCTCAGTTTGGTATCGAAGTAAGCTTTGTCGATATGACAGATGAGTCAGCCATTAAATCCGCTATAAAACCCAACACCAAAGTTATTTATTTTGAAACACCAATAAACCCTAATCTGGTTGTCGTTGATATGCAAATGGTTGCTAATATTGCCAAACAGAATCAACTAATTTCGATTGTAGATAACACTTTCATGTCGCCTGTTCTGCAAAACCCTGCAGAATTTGGCATTGACTTAATTATTCATAGTGCCACTAAATACCTGAATGGGCACGGCGATGTTATTGCAGGGGTAACTTGCGGCAGTAAAGAGCAAATTGAAAATATCAAGCTGACGACATTAAAAGACATGGGCGCAGTCATGAGTCCTAACGATGCCTGGTTGATTATTCGCGGCTTAAAAACCCTATCGGTTCGAGTTGAAAGACATTGTAGCAACGCCTTAAAAGTAGCTGAATTTTTAAACACCCATCCACGTATAAAGCAGGTTAACTATCCCGGCTTACCATCACATCAAGGATACCCACTTATCGGCAAACAGATGCGCGCAGGTGGTGGAATTATGGCTTTTGAAATTGAAGGTACTTTTGATGATGCGGTTGAATTTATGAACAGTTTAGAAATGTGCGCGATTGCAGTAAGTTTAGGTGATGCAGAATCTTTGATTCAACACCCAGCTTCTATGACCCATTCACCTTATGAGCCAGAAGAGCGCGCTGCAGCAGGAATCAGTGAAACACTGGTTCGGCTGTCTGTTGGATTAGAGTATATCGATGACATTATTCAGGACTTGTCACAAGCTTTGGAAAAAATGGAAAATCGTTTAAAACAGGTTAGCTAAACTTTAGGGCGTAGTTCCCAGTAAAAAGTGCAAGATTATTTGCGCTTTTTACCTTATCAGTTGAGTTATTAATCTTTTTTCCCCGTAACTTTGCGATAAACAGCTCTTCCTATCATTCTAAATTTAGTATCCAATGGAAGTCGCTTCACATTGGTTTTTACAACTCCTTGGGTAAAACAAGTAGCTTCACATTTTGGCGGAAGCCGTAACCCAATGGTAGTATCATGGCCTAAGGTAATCAA
>JAUIHB010000051.1 GCA_030432465.1 Gammaproteobacteria bacterium | reverse complement strand
CATTTATAGTAATCAGTCAGGCGGCCTTAATGAATCATTTTCTGACATGGCAGGCGAAGCAGCTGAAAATTTGATGTTTGGTTCCAATGACTGGCTGGTTGGAGCGCAAATATCAAAAACTGATAACGTGTTACGCTATTTAGACGATCCCACTAAAGATGGTCGCTCAATTGCACATCAGACAGATTATATCGAAGGTATGGATGTCCATTATTCGTCAGGCGTTTATAACAAAGCTTTTTATATTCTTTCAAATATGAATGACTGGAACATCCAAAAAGCTTTTCAAGTCTTTGCTCGGGCTAATCAACATTATTGGACCGCTAATACCAACTGGAATTTAGCGGGTAATGGTGCCATCGACTCAGCTTGCGATCTTGGTTATTCTGGTGAAAATGTTCAATCGGCATTACTTGCTGTTGGAGTAATATCAACCTCTAACAACCCAGAATGTATTTGGGATGGCAGGGAAAAAATCTTAGAAAATAACCAACCAGTCCCCAATCTTGCAGCACAAAAAAATGAAAGTATTATTTATCGCATGACAATACCCGATAATTCGCGAGATATTCAATTTAAGATCAGTGGTGGTTCTGGAGATGCCGATCTCTATGTTAAGCAAGGTAGCGAGCCCACGGATTCCAGTTACGACTGTCGACCTTATAAAAATGGCAATGACGAAAGTTGTCAATTTAGCCAAGGCACAGGAGTCTATTATGTGCGAATTAAAGCTTATAGTGAATTTAGCAACCTGACTTTAATCGGCTCTTACAAGGATAATACTCTCCCACCTGTAATTGACGAAACCATAGAAAGTATTAACGTTGACACTGGAGAGTGGAAATATTTTCCTGTAGCACTTTCTCATTCCTACAACCAGTTAGAAATTTCAATATCTGGTGGTTCAGGCGATGCCGATCTGTATTTAAACCACGCTGTACAACCTACACTGAGCCAGTATGAATGCCGCCCTTATAAATGGGGAAACAATGAACAGTGTATTATTGAACAACCTCAGGAAGGAACCTGGTATATTGGAATTCGAGGCTATAGTGATGTACAAAGTCTCACGTTGAACTATAAAACAGCCTTATAAAATACTGATATCTTCTATCGATCTTAAGCTATAACCTGCACAGAGAGGGGCTCTCCCTCTCTTATCTGTATATCCTGCTATTTGTATAGGTTACTATCTGTAACCATAGGTTTACCACCAGTTATAGCTAAGACTTGTTTCTAATTTAATTTGATTAAGATAGAATAACCACCAATTTACTATTGTAAAACTTAACTCACTACATTATATAGGCATACAGTTTTGACCCCGATAAAAAATTTATTTGATAAAAACCTTGCTTGGGCTAATTCGATCAAAGAAAAGGAGCCTGAGTTTTTTGAGCAACTTTCTAAACAACAAGCCCCAGAATATTTGTGGATAGGTTGCTCCGACAGCCGAGTTGCAGCTAATCAGATCGTTGACTTACCTCCTGGTGAAGTTTTCGTCCATCGTAATATTGCAAATGTTGTGGTACATACTGATTTAAATTGCCTATCAGTTATGCAATATGCAGTTGATGTTTTAAAAGTTAAACATATTCTGGTGGTTGGACACTACGGCTGTGGTGGTGTTAAGGCTTCTATTGATAATCAAGATAATGGTCTCATTGATAACTGGCTCAAGCACATCGATGATGTAGCACGAATCCATTCTAATAAACTCAAACAAGTTGACGGTGAAGATAAAGTTAACCTGTTGTGCGAATTAAATGTCATGGAACAAGTTAAAAACGTATGTAGCAGTACAGTCGTACAAAGCGCTTGGAAACGTGGCGCAAACTTACAAGTACACGGTTGGATTTACAGTATAAAAAATGGCATTATTAAAGACTTAAAAACCAGTATAACCAACAACGACGAGCTAGAAGCCAGTTACAGTTACATCAATTCTTAATATATTCTTAAAAGGCTACTGCAACACTCGTTGGGTAGCCTTAATAATTTAATACATTTCACATATACTCTAAACCTTGATTACGCATTGCAGCAAGAAATCATGTTCAGTAGAATCAAAATAAAACAACTTCAGGATTAGCTCTTATGTTCAGATTAATATTGAGTGCGTGTTTAAGTATTTCAGTGATTGCTTGCACAACCGACAAACCTCAGGAATCAATTCAAAGTAAACCAAAGACTTATGCTCCGACGGTTACCAATCAGTTTTTAATTGATTTTGAAAAATATCAATTAGATAACGGTCTAACGATTATTTTGCATCAGGACAAATCAGATCCGATTGTAGCGGTATCAACTATCGTTCATGTCGGTTCTAACAGGGAGAAATCAGGTAGAACAGGATTTGCCCACTTCTTTGAGCATATGGCATTTAATGATTCTGAAAATGTGCCTCAGGGCGCCAACCGTAAAATGATTGAAGAACTCGGCGGAACAAGAAATGGGGGTACTTGGTCCGACGGTACGATCTATTATGAAGTGGTTCCCAAAGATGCTTTTGAAAAACTCATGTGGATAGACTCTGACAGGCTTGGTTTTATGATCAATACTGTTTCAGAAGGAGCCTTAGAACGCGAAAAACAAGTGGTAAAAAATGAAAAACGCCAGCGAGTAGACAATCAAGCTTATGGGCATACCGATCATGTTATTCGTAAAAACCTTTATCCGACAAACCACCCCTATAATTGGACAGTAATTGGTGATTTAGCTGATTTACAAGCAGCAACACTCAATGACGTTAAAGAGTTTTATCATCAATATTATGGGCCATCTAATGCAACAATCGTCATTGCTGGTGACATAGACATAAAAAAAACTAAACGTCTGGTTGAACAATGGTTTGGAGAAATAAAAAAATCAAAGCCTGTTAGTGATCTACCACCTCAACCCGTTGCGTTGAGTAAAAATAAAAAGTTATTTCATTTAGATGCTTTTGCTAAAGTACCTGAAATTCGAGTAACTTACCCCACCGTAGAAGAATACCATCCTGATAGCTATGCTCTAGATATCTTAGGCTCAATTTTAAGTGATGGAAAACGTGCACCTTTATACCAAGAGATTGTTAACTCACAAAAACTAGCCCCTAGTGTATCAGCCTATCAAAACTCAAATGAAATCGCAGGCACGTTTACCATTAGAGTAAGAGCTAACAAAAATATTGATCTCGATAAAGTTAATACAGCTATCAATCAAAGCTTATATCAATTTGAAAAAAATGGTTTTAGTGATAACGATCTAAAGCGAATTAAAGCAAGACAAGAAACACAATTTTATAACGGCATATCAAGTGTATTAAATAAAGCTTTTAAACTTGGCCGGTATAATGAATATGCTGGGGATCCAAGTTTTATTTCACAAGATATTCAAAATATAAAAAATGTTTCTCGTCAAGATATAGAGCGGGTTTATCAAAAATATATTAAAAATAAACATTTTGTTATGACAAGTTTTGTTCCACAATCACAACCTCAACTTATTGTTGATGGTTCTCAACAAGCAAAAATTGAAGAAGAAAAAATTGTCTCAGGTACAGAAAAGAAATTTGACTCCAACCAAGTAACCGAATATCAAAAAACACCTACACAACATGATCGCTCCGAACCGGAATTAGGTTCTCCCCCATTGGTTTCTTTACCCGATATTTTTACTAGCACCAGTGAAAATGGGCTTGTTGTTTTTAACATTGAGCATAACGAACTACCTTTGGTTAATTTTAGTTTACGCGTTAATGGAGGAACTTTTCTAGAAAGCTCAGACAAACTTGGGACAGCAACCTTGTTGGCAGCCTTATTAAATGAAGGAACTCAATCCAAAACACCTGAAGAGCTAGAAGATGCTATAGGCCTACTTGGCGCAGAAATCGAATTTAGTGCAACTGACGAAGGTATTTTTGTTAAAGGGAATACGCTTGTCAGTAATTACCCAGAAACTATGGAATTAATGAGTGAAATGCTACTGCAACCTCGTTGGGATACACAAGAGTTCGAGCGTCTAAAAGCTCGCCAACTCAATATGATTCAGCAGAATAAAGCCCAACCATTTAGTGTTGCTAGCAATGTTTTTAATAAACAACTCTATGGAAACAATCACCGAGCAGGTTATCCCATGATTGGTACTCAGACGAGTGTTTCTCAATTATCGATAGATGACTTGAAAATATTTTATCATGAAAGTTTTTCACCCAAAAACTCGAGTTTACATATAGTTGGAAACATCACTCAACAAGAGGCCTTAAATAGCATTGAGAATCTTACTCAAAAGTGGCAAGGAGATTTAGTTCCACAACCAAACTATAATTTACCCAAAGCTCAACCAAAATCAAAAATATATTTTGTTGATATACCTGACGCTAAACAATCAGTTATTGTCGTCGGAAAAATTGCGATAGAAGGAAATCATCCAGATTATTATAATTTTAACGTCGCTCAAAATCGTTTAGGTTCAGGTAGCAGTGCAAAGCTCTTTCAAACTTTACGCATAGAAAAAGGATACACTTATGGAGCATATTCTCTCTTAAGAAGAAAGCCATACAAAGCACCGTTTATGGCTTATTCTCAAGTAAGAACCAATGTTACTTTAGAGTCTCTGGAAATATTCAAAAAGTTAATTCGCCAATATGATGAAGAGTTAACGAAAAAAGATTTAGAAATAACTAAAAATCTGTTAATAAAAAGAAATACACGCCAGTTTGAAACAATCGATAATTTAATTAATATGTTAGATAACATTAGTTTGTATCAGCTGCCAACCGATTATGTTGAAGCACAGCAGGCAACATTGAAAAATTTTACACTAAATAAAGCTAAAAATATTTTTCAAGCACATGCTGATGAAAAAGAAATGATTTACGTTGTTGTGGGAGATGCAAAAACTCAGCTTCAAAAAGTTAAAGAGTTTGGTTATGGTAACCCTTTATTGCTTGACCGCGATGGAAACCTTATCGAAGATAATTAAATACCGATCAGCTTTATTATTAATAACTTTAAGGAAATATAAAATGCCTATTAATTTTAGAGCTGCAAAAAAAGATGACTTAACAAAGTTAGTTGCGTTGTTAGCTGATGATGATTTAGGCAAACAACGCGAAGATATCAGTTCTCCCATAAATAATGCTTATCTAAAAGCATTCGAAGAAATTAGCCAAGATCCAAATAATCAACTTATTATTGCGGAGAGAGACAATTGCATTGTTGGTATGTTACAACTCACCTATATACCTTATTTAACTCATATTGGCTCATGGCGCTGCTTAATTGAGGGTGTTCGAATACATAAAAACTTCAGAGGAAAAGGATTTGGAAAGCTTTTATTTGAATGGGCAATTGAACAGGCCAAGAATAGAAATTGTAATATAGTTCAACTAACCTCTGATAAAAATCGACCTGATGCGATACGTTTTTATAATAATTTAGGCTTTCAAGCCACCCACGAAGGTTTTAAACTCATTCTAAGAAATACTTAACTTGTATTAGTGTTAACTTAACTAATATGTGTTACGCGCTAAATAAAATTTTAACAAAGACGGATTTATTTTTTGTAGTTTAGATCTTTCTTCCATTTCATTTTTTTTGTTAATCTTCACTTGTAGCAATTCAATCACAACGATTGTAACCGTCTCTTTAAACGCCGGAAATTCAGATAGTTGATGAAACAAAGCAGGTACTCTTATCAATAAATAAGCCGGAAATTCTTTATTGGTAATATTTTCCTCGCTCACCTCTGCGAACTCCCAAAAATCCTGCCAGTAAGAGTTTATTTGGCTGCAAGTATATTCATCCAATTGCTTTTCAGTATATTCACTATCTAACTCCATAAGGCAACACCATACCAAAAAGCTAAGTTCAATCTGGTGTTGTTTTTCATAACATAGAGCAAGCTGATTTAGTAAATAAGGCTGAGAGAATAACTTTTTTTCCTTTCGTAAAAAGTTAATAGCAGCGAAGTAATCAGGTATTTCCATTAATGCTTCACTTACATGCAAAAAATCTTTCTTCGGATTAAAAGGATAACTCACTAAATTATCAGCTAACCGCCGCCATGCCAAAGATAAGTAATCTCTTGCATCACTACCTAAAAGAGAATGTGCAAGGCTGGCAACTTCATTTTTTAATCCATTAAATTCTTCTTCTATTTGAGATTGATCAATTTTAGTTGTTACTTGAATATATTCGCCATAATTAATCAAATCCTGATATCCCCCAAGTCTTTTGGACTGAGCATTAAGCTCTGTTAATTTATCTAATAATTGCTGCGCTTTAACAAACTGTCTTCCACTTAATTGTTGCATAAGTAAATGCTCTGTCTGTTGTGCACTATTATCCATAAATAAATCAAGCTGCGGGATATCTTGTGGTCTTTTCCAACGCTGTGTTAAAGTTTTGTGTAATTGTGTATTTGAACTAGCTTTAAGCTCACCTGAAACATTATTATCCCAACATAGATAATGTTGTTCTTCAGTGACCAGCCCTAGCTCTTTACAAAATAGTTCACAATCAGCGTATAATTTTTTTAGTTGCTTATTCTCACATGATATTTTTTCACTAATATACTCAACTTTAGCATAACGCCAAGCTTCATAATCCAAATAGGCAATCATATTTTCAGCTAATAACCAATCTATTAAACAAAACCGGCCGTGCTCAGACATTTGCTGATCTATTATCGCAATACTAATCATATTAATTAATTTCCTGTTTCCAAACTTTCATTAAATCTTCTAATTTTAATGAAAAATTCTCACCCATTTTTTGGGCTTGTTGATTAATCTGGTCACTGAGTAAATTTTTCTGTTGCTGCAAAATAGCTATTTTTTCTTCTATAGTATCTTTGGCAATAAGCTTATAAACAAAAACCGGTTTATCTTGTCCTATTCGGTGCACCCTATCACTTGCCTGGTTTTCCGCAGCACTATTCCACCAAGGATCAAAATGTATCACGGTATCAGCTCTCGTTAAATTAAGTCCGACACCACCCGCTTTTAAACTGATTAAAAATACCGATGCTTCTCCTGCCTGAAAAGAGTCTACTAACTTATGCCGGTTACTCGTCTTTCCTGTAAGTTTCAAATAGTCGATATTTGCTTTTTCTAAATCTGTTGCGAGTAATTCTAGCATGCTTGTAAATTGCGAAAAAACTAAAACAGCTCTTTTTTCAGCAGTCACTTCTTTAATCATTCGTATACAATGCTTCCGTTTAGCAGACTTTATTGTATATTCTCCTAGCAAAGCTGGGTCACAGCATGCTTGTCGTAATCTCATTAAAGCTGTTAACAAAAGTATTTGTTGTTGTCCTTTTTTAGCATTATCTAATTCAGCCTGTAAATTCTGTTGTATATTTTGTTTCTGCTGCTCATAAAAATCAAATTGTTCATCACTTAAACTAATTGTTTGAATCACTTCAGTCTTTGCAGGTAAATCGCTTGCAACCTGCTGCTTAGTTCTACGCAAAATAAAAGGTGATACTCTATCCTTCAATAGCTGTAGTTTTTTTTCATCAGCATTCTTTTCTATTGAATTCTGGAAGTAATTTTTAAACGACTTTAAATTGCCTAGCACGCCAGGATTAAGAAACTCTAATAATGACCATAACTCAGATAAATTATTTTCAACCGGAGTACCAGACAAACATAATTTATGTGTAGCATTTAACTCTCTTAAAGACTGGCTGGCTTTTGTTCTTGAGTTTTTAATTTGTTGTGCTTCATCTAAGATAATCCAGTCTAATTGTTGGGTTTGCCAAAAATCTAGATCATTAACCACTAAAGCATAGCTGGTGATTAAAACATTATATTGATTCAAGTCACGCATAAAGTTTTTTCGTTTGGCTCCATGAATGATTTTATAACGTAGGTGAGGAGTGAATTTGTTAATTTCTTCTGCCCAGTTTTGCAGCAGACTGGTTGGCGCAACAATTAAAGCTGGAGCTTTCAATTTTTTTTGTTGCTGTTGTAAACTTAAAAAAGTTAGTGTTTGCAAGGTTTTTCCTAACCCCATATCATCGGCTAACAAACCATTAATCTGGTGTTCTCTTAAATGTTCAAGCCAATAGACACCCAACCATTGATAGGGCCTTAATGTTGCATTCACTCCATTAACAATTCTTTGTAATACTTTTGGCGCTTGATTAAAACTAGTGACATCATCCAGATATTCTGTTTGCCCTGACCATTCACAATCATGAGGTAACATTGCTATAACTTTCTGTAGTCGATTACGCTGAGCCAGAGGAATATTTAATGCATCTTGTCCTAATGAGAGAAGATCTGAGAATTCTGACATAATTCCTGAAAACTTGTTTTCGGGTAATAGCAATATCCTTCCATCATTTAAAATAACAGATTGTACATTTAACTCTCTGTTAAACTGCTCTAATTGTGTCAACAAACTCAACAAGTCAATTTTTTCATTAATGACTTTCGCCTGAATATTAATTGTCAGCTGTTGCCCATCACCTTCGTTAATAGATAGAGTCAATTGCTCAGCATTAACATAATGATGCGTAAAACTCGACTTTATTAAAAAACTAAAGCCAGCATTTTCTAATACTTTCTTATCATCAATTAATAGCTTTTTCCAGCATTCAGCATAATTTGTAATCCAGCAATCATCAATCACTTCAAACTTATCAAGAGTTTCTTCTAACAATCTGATAAATTGTTTTTCTTGTGAGAAATCTCTTTGAATTTCAAAGTATTTTTCCTGTAAAAAATAGCAAGCATTACTATTGGAAAGATACTTAAATGGCATACAAAAATTAGCGGTCTGATATAAAAACTCAAGCTTAAGAAAATCTTGTACTTCCCCCTCTACTTTATTCTTCTCTAAAACCAACCGAGCATTGACCTTACCTTGAATAGCTTGAGTTTTTAATGGCATAGGTAACGGTAAATCATATCCTTCCCATAGTTCTGTATAAGTATCAAAAAAACCTTCAATATTCTGCTGTTTAATGAGCATCTTATTTTTTTTATGTAAGCTGACTATTTCTTTTTGCTCATCTATCGATAATTTATTTTCTCCTAAGAATACTTTATTTTCTTGTAAATCAATTAACCAAGGTAGTACTAATCTCTGCTTCGCAACAATATCTGTTTTGTCTGATAAAAAGTGAAGCTTTTCATTGGTTTGCCAAACCAACTGATAGTATGGTTGTTGGCTTTCTTTTTCCTGATATAACTGCCATGACAAGAGCACAGAGCTCAAACCAGAAAAAACTAGTTCATTCCAATTGTTTTTTATATCACGAATAAAAACCCGCTTAGTTGAAAATATTTTCTCAATCAATTTTTTTTGTGAAAAAAGCAACGGTAAATAATATTGTTTATTTTCAAAGCCACAGTTTAATAAGTGTTCTAGAATTTCAATATCATCGGGTTGAATAAATGCAGGTATATTGATTAAGTGCTCTTTTAAAGGTAGATAACTACTTTCAATTTCAATCAGTTGACCTTGCTGAAGTTCAGCTAAGCCAAGTGAAAATTTTAGTTCAAATATGCCTGTTCGAGTTTTTTCTGGCAAAAACTCAAACAAATAACACAATACCAAACGATTTGGCTTGGATGAGTTAGCATTTGAATTTTTACGTAAATTAGCAAGGAAACTCATAACAAACAACTGGATAGGAAAAGAAGGTGGATTTTAGCTGAATTTATCTAATAGAACACATATTTAACAAAATTTTATTATTTGCATACACTATAGCTTATTCTGTACTTTTTATTTTTGAGCGATATTGATAATAAGGAAAAAATGCAATAAGAAGCCAGATAACTTCAGCTAAAATAAATATCAATGTGTAAAATGGAGAAAAGCTACCGATATTAATATGTTGATAAACCATTTGATAAAGTTCAAAATCACTGTAAAACGATGGATCAAAATTAGTTATATAACGATATATTGACATGAAAATTGTGGGTTTGATTAACTGCAAACCCACAAAAAGAAAAATAGAAACTAATATATACCTAGTTTTATTTTTCATTGAAGACATTCTCGATAAAGCAGTCAAATAATTGCTACCTTAAACCTCTTTTAACTGCTCGCTAGCTTTTCCCATTTGCAGTAAGCTAGGCAAAAAGATCAACGTAAATATGGTACTGATTGTCATACCGCCCACAATTACCGCTGCGATGCCTCGATATAACTCAGCTCCAGCACCAGGCACAAGAAGTAATGGCAACATACCGCAAATACTGGTTAGTGTGCTCATTAAAATGGGGCGTAAACGAATCCTCACGGCTTGTTCAACCGCATCGTGCCTGGACAGACCTTCGCCTTCTCCTAAACGTGTTTGATAAACCAATAAAATTGCGTTGTTGACCACCAGTCCTAATAAAATAATAAAGCCTATCATCGTCAACAAATCTAAAGGCTGAAAAATAAAGAGTCCTGTTATTTGCAATACACCGATACCACCAACCGTTGCAAGCGGGATTGTGAGTAACACCAGCAGGCTATCTTTGAATGATCGAAACAGTGCGGACATAAGCAAATATAAAATAGCTAACGCTAAAATAAAACTTTGACTCATATTTGCCAAAGCTTCGGTCAGTGCTTCTGCACTACCCCGGTAAGCTATACTCCCATCATCGGTCAGGCTGCTAAGAATAGCAGGCTCAGCTTCAGCTTTAATCGTATTGATTGCATCTTCAAGACTCATATTTTCTGGTGGAGTTACTTGCAAGGTAATCGTGCGCTTACGATCAACTCGACGAATAGAACTAGGCCCAGCAGTACGTTCAATCTTGACCAACTCACCAATAGGCTGAACCCCTGCCGAAGGTGTATAAAAAGGAATTGCAGCGAGCTCCTCAGGCGTATCCCAATCAGTTGAGCGGAGAAAAATATTAATTCTTTTTTGCCCATTAAAAAACTCACCGACATACAAGCCAGTGCCTAAAGTTTGAGTTAATCCTGCCACTTGCTGACGTGTCCAGCCCGCTTCTGCTATACGGCGCTCATCTGGGATTAGCCTCAACTCAGGTTCTGCCAGAGTTAGTCCAGGTTGAGGTCTTATCTGTGCACCCGGTAATGCTTGGCTGACCGCACCATAACCGACTAAAGCTGCACTTAATAAATCATCAACCTGATTCCCCTGAATATCGATATCTATTCGACGCCCGCCACTGAGATCACCAAATAGTTCAGCCTGACTGGCAAAAGCCATAGTATCAGGAAAACCCGCTAACAACTCTTGGTTAACCACTTGCACAATTTTTTTAATTTCATCGGCATCTTCTGCTCGTCCCCCCATAAATCCAAAGCTGCCAAAAAATCCCATCCAGGTGTGATCAATTTTTGGTTGCTTTTCTCCACTTAAATAAGGCATTAAACGACGATTAATTTCATCGCTCATTTCATATCGAGCAGATGAATAACTTAAGCCTGGCGGCGGTAAAATAAAAGCTCTAAATGAATTTTGATTACCTTTTGGTAAGTAATCTACTTTAGGAAACATTAACCAACTACCTAGTAAAGAAACCAAAATTAAACCAAAAACCCAAGTTGCTCGCTTTGTGGGAGTATCGGTGATTTGCATAATGGTAGAGGTAATTGTATTCCACCATTTTTCGTGAGGATCTTCCTCAGAGACACGCGCTAATAACTTCCTTGCCGCGGTTGGTAAAACGGTGGTTGCAATTAATAATGAAGCCACAATGGCAACCGCAATTGTGATTGCTAAATCAGCAAATAATTGACCCGAAACTGCCTCTAAAAAGGCAATTGGTAGAAAAATTGCGACCGTTGTGGCCGTCGATGCAAGCAAAGCTCCCCAAACCTGACTTGCCCCCTTAAGAGATGCGTCATGTGGAGATTCACCTTTTTCTCTTAGACGTACAATATTTTCTAAAACAACAATTGCGGCATCAAGCACCATACCAACTGCAAAAGCCAAACCCGCCATAGAAATTATATTGAGTGTTCGTCCAGTGGCATACATCACCACTAAGGTGACGACAATAGAAATAGGAATGGAGACAGCTACAATTAAGGTTGCTTTAAATTTGCGCAAAAACCACCAAAGCACAGCTATGGCTAACACAATACCCAGCATTAAGTTGTTCTGGACTAAATCCATTGAACGTTCAATGTATTCTGTTTCATCATACATCTGAATCATTTTTAACCCGGCGCGCTTTAGATCTCCTTCATTCAACTCTTGCATTGCTGCTTTTAAACCTTCCATAGTCGCAATAACATTCACGCCTTTTTCTGCTTGTGCATTCATTGCAATAGCAGGTTCACCATCTAGCGTTAAAATGCCTGGTCGATCTTGCAAAGTCAGTTCAACTTTAGCAACATCTTGTAGCAAAACAGGCTTACCATCTCGCCACTCTAGTACCATTTGTTGTAACTGTTCTAGACCATACTTACCAGAATAACGCAACGTATACTTACGCCGTCCAATTTCATTAAATCCACCTGAAGTATCTTTATTATTCGATAAAACAGAAGCCAGCTCAGGAATATTCAGACCCAATGCTGCTGCCTGAAATGGATCAAAGGTAACCCTTAATTCAGTTTGTAAACCACCAAATGCGTTAGTTTGCGAAACTCCAGAAACCCGCTCCATACGTGTTTGAACTATCTCTTCAACAAAATCCTGATAACTCACAATATCCCGCTCGTTACCTGCTAACGGCTTTATTGCAAACCAAGCAATCGCATCAAACGTACTATCTCCCCCTACCGCAATAACAGGCTCAGTAGCATCAGGGGGATAGGAAGGTACTTGATTAAGCGCATTCATCACATCAATTAATGCGCGCTCTAAATTAATGCCTGTACGGTAACGTAGAGTAATGCTGCCATTTCCAGTTCCAGAACTAGACTCCAGAGAAACTAAACCTTGCAAACCTTTGAGCACATCTTCTTGTCGCTCAATAATTTCAGATTCCATTTCTTCTGGAGCAGCGCCACGCCAACTGGTAGAAATAGCAATTTGCGGCTGACTTACATCAGGCGTTAATTGTACTGGTAGTTTGGATAAGCTAATTGCACCAAACAATCCAATAAGTAAAATAGCAACCACAACTGCCGTTGGGTTTTTTAATGATGCAGTGGTTAATGTCATGAATTTACCTAAAAAAATACAACAAGATTAATCTTTGTTGCCAGAGATTAATTGATCATTATTTGATTTAATTTGTACCGCTTGCCCAGAGCGTAAACGTTCAGCACCACGAATAACAATTTTATCTCCAGCTTGCACATCACCTTTAATTTCAATTAATTCTCCAGATGCCATCCCCGTCACTACCGAAACTTGCTCTGCCGTATTATCGTCTTTTATCCGAAAAACACTGGTTCCTTCACGTCGTAATACCAGTGCATCACGCGGTACAGCGAGTACTTCCTTGGCTTCCCCACTAGTCACAGCGACCCGAACACTCAGTCCAACCGGCCAATCAACCTGAGATAAATCAATGCGTACTTCCATCAAATGAGAGCGACTATCGGCGACCGGAACAATCGATTTAATCGGAGCACTTTCTTTACCTAATGCCGAGTCAATGGATAAATGGCTCGCTTGCTTCAAAAACTGATAAGCCGCAAGAGGAGCATACAAAGAAGCTTCCAAATTTTCAGTTTCTACCAAACGAATAATCGGTGTTCCATTACTGATAAATTCTCCCTGACTTTTCAGTCGTTGAGAAATCAAACCGGTAAAAGGCGCTTTAACCTGAGTATCTTTTAGCTGCTGCTGTATTTTAGCTAAACGAGCAGTTGCGGCGGCTAAATCAGCGGATGCCACATCACGTTGAGAAATCGTTTCATCTAAATCAGTTTTTGCTGACAAATTTCTTTGAGTTAAAGTTTGCTTTCTTTTAACTTCTGATTCTAAAAAGCCAAGCTTTGACTTAGAGTTTTCAACATTTGCTAATTCTTCACGCAGCTGAATTTTTAAATTGGTATCATCAATTTGCGCAATCACTTGTCCTTTTTCGACTCGACTTCCCAGCTCAGCCAGTTTTTCTAAGCGTCCAGAAACTTCAGCGGCAATTTGTGAGTTATTTGGGCTGACAACGGTACCAGAAACCCACGCTACAGGGGCTAACCGCTTAATCTCAGCTGTAATAACATTCACATTTGGCGCGGGAAAACCTTGCGCTAAAACAGCAACGGGATAACAGCTTAAAACAGCCAATCCAATGACTTTAATAATCGTATTTTTTAGCATAAGAAAAGAATTCATCTCTGTTAGTCAGTAGTTAAAAGGTATGACACTACCAATAATAAGACGTGATGACACAATTCGCGAGATTTTATCTCTAGAATCCATTCTCATTAGCATTAAGGCGCGTCATCACTCGATTGAGATTTTCGCACATAAGCGCAGTTAATGAGAATGGCTATAGATACTTTATTGTTACAAAATTTGATAGGCAAGCTTCTTAAATGTTTCCTATACTGAAGAAAGCTCAATAATGCTATCAGGAAAGGATAAATTTTCGTATTCACTCATGATAGAAATACTCAAAGGAATCGATCAAGTTGGGCAAATAAATTTTTGAGCTATACATTTTAAACAAAAACCTGAACGTGGCTCTTGTCCTATTTCTCTGCAATGCAGCAATAGCCCAGTTTTAGAGTCCTACACCTGAATAAATTTTTCTGTCTAAAAAGGTGAAACAATGAAACTAGTTAAAAGTAAATATATCGTTGCTATGGCAGCGCTTGCAGTGCTTTCAACATACGGCATAGCAGGAAATAAAGACGACTCTCATAAAACATCAACAAAAATCTGCGAAGGATTTGGACCTCAAACACCAAGAGATATTGATAGCGTTGAAGGTGTAAACCAACGCTATTTTGCACTGGCACCAAGCTATAAAAAAATGAATTTATGTAATATTCATTTTCATAACAATGCTGAACATAAAGCTAAAGATTTTTCAATTTATGCAGGCGAAGGAAAGCATGGTCATGGCGGTGGCTACCAATGTAAAATAGGTCAGTCTCTTTCAAAGTCAGAACTTAAAACTCCCCAAAAAAAGATGTGCAAAGGCTTAAAGCCAGGTGATACCATCGAGGTTCATTGGGTGCATACTTCTTGTGATATAAAACCTGGAAAGGGATTAGAATCCTGTTTATCTGCTCACTGTGGTAATCCTGATCTTCGTGTAGAAACTCAAGTTTTCACGGTAGTCAATGACTCTTCTGCACTTAATTTTAATGATTTGTCTTATGATGGCAATATGGTCAATGGACTTCATCAAGCTAAATCGCTACCAGAAAACACGGGGTCGCCTGTAGAATTCTTAGGTTCAACAACTGGCCCGAAATATACCGAACAATCTTGTTCCCCTTTACAGGTTTCCTGGAGTGTTCGTCCACAATGCGCCAAAGTTGACATTAACAGCTTAGGTGAATGGTGCGAAGATAACGTCTTTGAAGAAGACCATGCACATGGCGTAAGAAAGCTGGTCACAAATCCAAAGCTTTTATCTAAAATAAAATAAGTCGAAATGAAAAATTATTTTTTATACCGCACTCTTTAATTTTCAAGAGTGTGGTACTAACAGCAATCAATAATGTTGCATAAACTTGTCAACGCTAGTTATCATTTCAAAATAATACTTATAATAATTGAATTGCTGCCGATAAATTTTCTCTTGCTTGAGATTCCAGTTTTTGATAGAAAAAATCCGATTGGTAGATTCGTTGGCGTTCTAAAAAGCTTTGCAATATAGCGATGCGTTTTTTGCGATAGTAAAAATAAGGAATCCAGCGATACTCCTTTCTTACTTGCTGCTCAAACTCTTGATAAGTTTTTCTCGAAGTTCCCAGTATACTTAAATCAATGTCTACTAATAATTGGGTATCATTATTTTCTGGGATAGCATGGTGCAGAGTCGCCATAATCAATGTTTCAATATTTTGGATCGTCGCATTATCAACTTCATTTTGAGTTAAAAAATCACTACACCAATCTGCGCTTTGACGCTCGTTATCTTTTGCAAATGGTTTATAAACAGCGTCATGAAACCACAATGCCATTTCAATTTGAAACGGACTTTCAGCTAAATATTTAACCTCATCAAAATGCCGCAAACATGCATCGATATGTGCATCAGTATGGTAATGCCGATGTTTTTCTTGATACGCCTTACTCAAAGAAAAATAAACCTTTTCATTCCTTCCGATTGAAAAATCTTGCATTAATAATTGCCAGCGTTCCAATTCCATATTTCCCTCGATATTTTAGTCGCTTAACTTTACCTTAGTGTGCCTGCTCCCAATTATCACCAATACCAACATCCACATCGAGCGGCACACTTAACTCAACAGCTTGCGACATAATCTCATTAATTCTTTGGCAATATTCATCTAAGTGGCTTTCGGCGACTTCAAATACCAATTCATCATGTACCTGCATCACCATATGACAGTCAGGCTTTTCACTTTGTAACCACTTCTGGACTTCAATCATTGCAATTTTAATAATATCCGCAGCACTACCTTGCATTGGCGCATTAATCGCGGTTCTTTCTGCGGCTTGTCGCAACATACCATTTGAAGCATTAATCTGGGGTAAATATAAACGACGCCCAAATAGTGTTTCAACATAACCCAGCTCTTTTGCTTTTTGTTTAGTAGACTCCATATAGTCACTCACTCCTGGGTAACGCGCAAAATAAGTATCAATATAATGACCAGCTTCATCATTTTGAATATTTAACTGTTTAGCCAGA